>NZ_JBHUYG010000013.1:0-56890 GCF_042668795.1 Pedococcus sp. NPDC057267
GTCCGGGGCGCGCCCTCAGCCCAGCGCGCGGCGGAGGTCGGCCAGGCGGCGGTCGAGCCCCTCGGCCCGTCCTGCCGCGCAGGCGTCGAACACCAGGACGGTGAGCTGGTCGAGCAGGACCGCCGGGCCGAGGTCGGGCACCGCCACACCCGCCCGGTCGGCGGCAAGGGGGTCCGAGGCGGCGATGTCGTCGACGAGTGCCCGCACCACGGGGACGCGAGCGAGCGCGCGGTCCAGCGGCAGCTCACGCCACCGCCGGGCCACGCGCTCGAGCTCCGTCGACACCTCCTGCGGCACCGGTGAGGTCGGTGTCACGGAGTACGCCGTCCCCGGGATCAGTTGCTGCGCATGCGGCCCAGGAGCCGCAGGATCTCGAGGTACAGCCAGACCAGCGTGACGACGAGGCCGTGGGCGAGCAGCCACGAGTACTTCTGGGGGGCGCCGGCGGCGATGGCCCGGTCGATCGAGTCGAAGTCGACCGCGAGCATCAGCGACGCCAGCCCGATCGCGAAGATCGAGATGCCGAAGCCCAGCATCCCGGTGCCGCCGAGGCCGAAGGCCTGGTGCGCCACCAGGGCGTAGACGAGGTTCACCAGCGCGAAGATGGCGTAGCCCATGACGGCCATGACCACCATGCGACGGAACTTCTCGGTGACCTTGATCAGGCCCGTCTTGTAGGCGACGAGCATGCCGACGAAGACCGCGAGCGTGCCCATGACAGCCTGCGGGACGATGCCCTGGAACGCCGTCTCCTGGCCCGGCTGGTAGAACGCCGCGCTGTAGGACTCGCTGATGGCGCCGACGAACAGCCCCTCGAAGACGGCGTACGCCACGATCAGCGGCACGCTGACCGCCTTCTTGAAGGCGATGGCCAGTCCCAGGACGAGCGTGGCCACGACGCCGACGCCCCAGATCGCGATGCCCCAGGTCGGCGAGAGCGCCCACCCGACGGCGCCGGACACGAGCACGATGGCGAGGAGCGTCGCGGTCTTCATGATGACGTCGTCGATCGTGACGCGGCCGGTCTGGACCGGGCCGGCGGAGGGGCCGTTGTAGAGGTCCTCGAGCTGGCGCTGCGACATCGCGCCGTTCGCGCCCCACCCCGTGGTGGGCTGCTGCGGGGCCCGGCCGAACCCGGCGTACCCGCGGCGGGACTCCTTGTCGATCCGGTCGAACACCGGGTTGCTGGCCATCGTTCGTCTCCTCGGGAGGCTCGTGCGGCCCTGCGGTCGGCCGCTTCCTGCCCAGAGTACGTGCGACACCCACCGGGGGTTCCCGACCCGGCACGGCGGGAAACGGACACGTCCACCTTTGTGCGTATTTTCCCTGATGCTTCCGGCCGACCCGGTGGTCCCGCCCCCGTCACATACTCGTGCGCAACCGGGGCGACCAGGGAGGACTGCCATGGCGGGACCGAGCTTCAGCGACCCGACGACGCGCTGGCGGACGGCCGCGCTGGTCCTCGGCTGCCTGCTGGCCCTCGTCGGCCCGTACGTGATCCTGACCCGGGCCACGCCGTCGGACGGCCGGGCCGCCGCCGGCCAGGCCGCGCTGACCACCCCTCCCGGCGTGGCCGGGCTCGCCACGTCGTCAGCGCCCACCTCCCCGCCCAGGGGGGCGACACCGACGGCCACCGCCACGTCCGGCACCGGTGAGGTGGTGGGGGCCGACGTGTCGCCGGACTCGCCGCTCGGTCAGGCGATGGCCTCCTGCCGGCTGGCAGCCCTGCGGGTGGCGGCCTCGATGGGTGCGGCCGACGTGTCGCTCCAGCAGTTCGACAAGCACATCGACGCGATGAACCTGCTCGTCGCCGGGAAGATCAGCCTTGCCGTGGCAACACAGTTCTGGGACCAGACGCGCGTCGGGGCGGCACAGAACGCGGCGGAGTTCCGCCGCACCCAGGAGTCGACGGGGGACACCCGGTCCCAGTGCCCGGGACTGGACCCCGCCGTGGCCGCCTCCCTGCCGTTCGGGCCGGTGGACCAGCTCAACCAGTGCGTCACCTACGTGGGGCGTGCCGCGACGGCCCTCACCAAGGCGGACGCGGCGGTCACCACGTGGCAGCACCACATCCACGACATGGAGATGCTGCGCATGGGGGAGATCACCCCAGCACAGGCGACCGCCATGTGGCAGCGGAACTGGCACGTGGGCGAGGGCCAGCTCACGGCGTTCGAGGCAGCGCAGGCGCAGGCGCGTGCGGTGCACTGCCCCCTCGACTGACCGTCCCTGCCAGCCTTCCCCCACCCGGACCCCGCCGAGGGGATCGAGCGGCCGAGCGGCCGTGCGACGTGCGGCGTGCGGCGTGCCCCCGACGGGAGTCGAACCCGCACCCGGGGCGATTTTAAGTCGCCTGCCTCTGCCAGTTGGGCCACGGGGGCGCGCCCAGTATGCCGGGGGCCGTCGCTCAGGCGGACGCGGCCGCCCTGCGTGCCGCGCGCTCGTTGAGCCGGCGGTGGCCGGTGGCCTGCACCTGGACCATCCCGCGGGCCACGGGCGGCAGGTAGCGCAGCGTCCGCCACGAGAGGTGGGCGAGGAACCCGACCGGGATGACGGCCCTGTTCGCGGCGAGGCCGTCGACGGCCTTCCGTGCCACGACCTCGGGGGTGAGGAACGACGGCTGCATCAGGCGCACGCGGGCGCGGACGCTGTCGCCCCCGAAGCTGGGCGGCGCGGCATACACCTCGTCGAGGAGCGGGGTGTCGACGAAGCCCGGGCACAGCACGCTCACCCGCACCCCCTGGCTGGCCGCCTCGGCGCGCAGCGCCGTCGACAGGCCGACGACGGCGTGCTTGGTCGTCGTGTACGGCAGCATCGCCGGCGCCGGGATGAGGCCGGCGAGCGAGGCGGTGTTGAGGATGGAGCCGCGCCCCTGGCGGCGCAGGTGCGGGTATGCCGCGGTGACGCCGTGGATGACACCGCGCAGGTTCACGTCGAGGGCCTTGGCCCAGTGCCGCTCGTCGAGCTCCTCGAGCAGGCCGCCGATCGCCACGCCGGCGTTGTTGACCATGACGTCGAGCCGGCCGCGCTCCTCCACGACGCGGTCGACGAGGGCCGTGACGGCGTCGGCGTCGGCCACGTCGAGCGTCGCCGGGGTCGCTGCGCCCCCGAGGCGCGTGGCCGCCGACTGCGCCTTGACCGGGTCGATGTCGGCGACGACCACCGAGCTGCCGCGAGCCACGAGCTCGGCGGCGATCGCCAGGCCGATGCCGGACCCGCCACCGGTGACGATCGAGACCTGCGGGCTGAAGTCACTGCGCGAGAACACGGTCGGCCTCCGGTTGGCTGGGGGTGGGCAGGGGCTGGAAGTCCTCGTCGCGGCGGCGTCGGGTGCGCCACCAGTACGAGACGGTCGAGCCGGGCCAGAGCGTGGCGTTCCTGCCGTGCTCGTCGAGGTACCAGCTGTGGCAGCCGGTCGTCCACACCGTGTGCTGCGAACGCCGGTCCACCTCGCGGCGGAACGCCTCCTGCGCCGCAGGCGTGGTGACGGCCGGGCCCTGCACCCGGGCGCGGGCCAGCGAGTCGAGGACGTAGCGGGTGGCGAGCTCGATCATGAGCACGACCGAGTTGTGGCCCAGCCCCGTGTTCGGCCCGAGCAGGATGTACAGCTCGGGGAAGCCGGCCACCGTCACACCGAGGTTGGTGCGCATCCCGTCGTCCCAGGCCTGCGTGAGGGTGCGGCCGCCGAGCCCCCGGATGTCGATCCGCTCGTAGCTGCCGCGGACGTCGAACCCCGTGCCGAGGACGATGGCGTCGACCTCGTGGCGCGAGCCGTCCGCCGCGACGACCGCACCGTCCTCGACGGCGGCGATGGCCGACGTCACGAGCGAGACGTCGGGGCGGTTGAAGGTGGGCCAGTAGTCGCTCGACAGCAGGATGCGCTTGCAGCCGATGCGGTAGCGCGGGGTGAGCTGCTCCCGGACGTGCGGGTCGTCGACGGCCTTGTGCAGCTCGCGCAGGGCCAGCCGCTCGACGAGCCGGGCGATGGCCGGGAACCGCACGAACAGCGGCGCGCGGGCCTCGAGCTCCCAGTAGGTGCGCCACCGGACGGCGCGCTGCAGGGCGGGGAAGCGCCGGAAGAGCCGCTGGCGCCGCGGGCTCCACGGGCGGTCCTTCTTCGGCATGGCCCAGGCCGGGGTGCGCTGGAAGACGGTCGTGTGCGCGGCTCGCGGGGCCAGCTCGGGCAGCAGCTGCACCGAGCTCGCGCCGGTCCCCACCAGCGCGACGCGCTTGCCGTCGAGGTCGTCCCGCTCCGGCCAGTCGGCCGTGTGCAGCACCGGACCGGGGAAGGCGTCGAGCCCGGGCACGTCGGGCACCCGTGGCTCGTGCAGCGCCCCCACGCCGAGGACCAGCGCGTCCGCCGTCCACTGTCGCCCGTCGGCGGCGGTGAGGCGCCAGCGGCGGGCCTGCTCCTCCCACTCGGCCGCCCGCAGGTCCGCGCCGAAGACGGTGCGCTCGCGCACGGCATACCGGTCGGCGACGTCGCGCAGGTAGGCCCAGATCTCACCCGCCGTGGCGTAGTCGCGTGACCAGGAGGGGTTCTGCTCGAAGGAGAAGGAGTACAGGCGCGAGGGCACGTCGCACGCGCACCCCGGGTAGCGGTTGTCGCGCCAGGTGCCACCGACCTCGGCGGCCTTCTCCAGGACGACGTAGTCGTGCTCGCCGCGCTGGGATAGCCGGATCGCCATGCCGAGGCCGGAGAACCCGGTGCCCACGATCGCCACGGAGTGGTGGGGGACGGACATGGAGCACAACTTACCATGGGTAAGTTGTGGGCGGGAGGCCCTAGGATCACGGCGTGAGCACCGCCCCGCAGGACCGCCCGACCCGTCGCCGGATGCCGCGCGCCGAGCGCGAGGCCCAGATCCTCGTGGTCGCCGAGCAGGTCTTCGCCGAGCGCGGGTACTCGGCCACGACCATGGAGGACGTCGCCGAGCGCGTGGGGGTCACCAAGCCGCTCATCTACGAGTACTTCGGGTCCAAGGAGGGGCTGCTCTCCGCGTGCATCGTCAGGGCGCGCACGCAGCTGCGCGAGGTGACCGAGTCCGCCTGGGAGGCGGCCGGCCCCGGCGCCGAGCTCGTGGACGTCTTCCGGGCGGGGGTGCTCGCCTTCTTCGAGTTCATCGACGAGCACGCCAACGCCTTCGTCCTCATCCAGCAGGAGGGCGCGATGGCATCGCAGGCGAGCCCGCTCATCGAGAGCATCCGCGAGCAGCAGTCCGAGGCCATCGCCCGCACCCTCGCGTCCGCGCCCGGGCTCGGCCAGGTGCCGCTCGAGCTCCTGCAGGGGTATGCCGAGGTGGTCGTCGGCGCGTGCGAGCGGGTCGCCGTGTGGCGCGCCCGGAGGCCCGGCACCACGGCGGTGGAGGCGACCGAGCTCGTGGTCTCGGCGCTGTGGGGCGGCCTGGCGTCGCTGCAGCCCGACCCGGCCTGACGGCGCTCGACGCGGACTGACGGCGGCCCCAACCCGGCTCAGCGCTGGTCGACGGTGCTGCCGCGGAGCATCGGGCCCGCGAGCAGCGTCGTGATCGCCGAGGGCGAGGCCGCGTCGGGCTGCAGGAGCGCGGTCACGAGCTGCTGCTCCTGCACCGTCCCAGCCAGCCCGGCGTCGGGGTCGGGGATCGCCGCCCCCGCGGCGCCCGCGAACATCTGCGGCAGCGCGGAGTAGGACGGGTTCGAGCTGTAGCCGCCGACGTTGTGCGTGCCGTCGTCGAACTTCTTGCCCGGGACGGGGTACTCCTGGCTGGTCGGGTGGCCGAACCGGTCGTGGGGGTCCGGCAGCAGGTTGCAGGCGGCGGGGCGGTGCTCGCCCCAGCGCGGCTCCTCCCCCGGCACGTACCCGGGACGCTGGGAGGAGCTGAGCTCCACGGTGATGTGGAACCTCCGGTCGCGGAACGCGTCGTCGATGCGCGGCCGCCAGTCGACCAGCGCCTGGGTGAAGCAGGGGTACTGGGGCGAGTACTTCGCGAACAGCTCCATGGTCGGGCGGCCCACCTTCCCGACCCGGATGATGCGGTCACCGTTGGCGTCCAGGAAGTCCGCGGTCGTGTTCGCGAACCCCGCCGTCCCCGCAAGGAACCCCGCCAGCTGGTCCTTCTTCGTCACGATCGTCGTGTTCGTCGTGATCAGGTTCGTCGCCGCCCGCACCAGGTCCGGCGCCGCCACGGCATACGTGCTCGCCAGGTCCGCCAACCCACTGATGTCCGCCTTGATCACCGGCATTGTCGGGTTCAGGACCTTGAAGTAGTCATCCACCAGCACCAGGTTCTGCCCCAGCCGCGTCCCCCGACCCTCCAACGCCGACGCCAACGCGTTCAACGTCGTCGCCAGCCTGTCCGGACGCACCGTCCGCAACAACGGCAACAGGTCGTCGAACACCTTCTCCAGCTCGATCGCCACACTCGTGCGGTCCTGCTCGATCGTGTCCCCCGGCTCGAGGTGGCGCCCGGACGGGTGCTCGGGCGGCACGAGGTCGACGAACCGCTCACCGAAGAGCGTCTTGGGCAGCAGCCGCGCGGAGACGTCCGCCGGGATGAGGTCGACCGTCGAGGGGTCGAGGGCGAGCTGAAGACGTGCGCCCCTGCCCGTGGTCGAGATGCCTCGGACCTCCCCGACGATGAGCCCGCGCAGCTTGACGTCGGCAGAGGTCTGCAGCTGGGAACCGATGCGGTCGGTGAGCAGCGTGACGTCGACCGACCGGGTGAAGACCTTGGCGTAGGACGCGACGCACAGGGCCATGAGCAGCCCCACGACGAGGAGGAAGGCCGCGCCGTACGCCCGGTCGCTCAGCCGGGCGACCCACCCGCGGGCCGGCCCGATCGGCGAGGTCGGCGTGGTCGGGAGCACGGCGGCGTCGAGGGCCCCCGGGTCGGCTGCCCGGTCGTCCTGCGGCGGTCGCTCGCGTCCCTCGACCGTCCTCACCACCCCTCGTCGCGTGATGTGCGTCACCGGGCCAACGAGGCTGCAGCCCGCGAGGTTACGGCCGGTCAGCTCCAGCTCCCGTGCCGAGGGCCCAGACCTCGCGGGCGGCACTTCGGGCGGCGGGCGCGTGCGTCAGGCGGTGCGGTCGGCGACCGACAGGGCGATGCCGTCGAGGATGTCGTGCTCGGAGGTCACGACCCGCGTGACGCCCCGCGCCGCGAGCCGGGAGACGACCTCGCGCCAGATGAGCGCCCCGCCGCCGATGACGTCGACCCGGCCGGGGTGCATGAAGCCGAGCTCCGCGCGCTGGGCGCGCGTGCGGTGCAGCAGGTCCTCGCACGAGGCGACCACCTCGTCCGGCGCGAGGGTCGACAGGTGGATCCGGCTGGGGTCGTACTGCGGCAGGTGCAGGGCATTCGCGGTGACCGTGGTGACGCTGCCCGCGAGCCCGACGAGCGAGCCGACGCCGTCGAGGTCGACGACCTCCTCGGCCAGGTCCAGGGCCGCGCGGATGTCGCGCACCGCCGCCTCCACCTGCTCGGGCGTGGGTGGGTCCGAGACCAGGTGGCGCTCGGTCATGCGGACGCAGCCGATGTCGACCGAGCGGGCCGCCTCGACCCGCTCGGTGCCGCGGACGAGCTCGGTCGAGCCGCCGCCGAGGTCGACAACGAGGTAGGGCCCGGGTGTGCCGGCGGCGTGCAGGTCGCCGGTCGCGCCGCGGAAGGACAGGGCTGCCTCCTCGTCGCCCGAGACCACCTCGGGGGCGACGTCGTAGTCGCCGAAGGCGTCGCGGACCCCGGCCACGAACTCGCCCGCGTTCGAGGCGTCCCGGGAGGCGGAGGTGGCGACGAACCGCACCCGCTCGGCGCCCAGCTCACGGCACTGGCCGGCATACGTGCTCGCCATGGCCAGCGTGCGGGCCATGGCCTGCGGGTCGATCGAGCCGGTGCGGTCGACGCCGTAGCCGAGGCGCACGACCTCCATCCGGCGCAGCACGTCGGTGAGGCCGCCGGTTGCGGGGTCGACGTCGGCGACCAGCAGGCGGATCGAGTTGGTGCCGCAGTCGACGGCGCCGACCCGGGTCACGCGCCCGCCGCCGGCTGGTCGGGCACGCAGGACCCGTCGGCCCACCAGTCCCCGAGCATCGCCAGCGCCTCGTCGCCGAGCGGGTTGGCGCCGGGGCCGACGGCGAGCGAGTGCGCCACGAGGACGTGCAGGCACTTGACGCGGGTCGGCATGCCGCCGGCGGAGATGCCCTCGATCTCGGGCACCGAGCCGAGCGCGGCGCGCCGCACGAGGTAGTCCTCGTGGGCCGCGGCGTACGCGGCGGCGAGGTCCTCGTCGACGCCGAGGCGCTCGGTCATCTCGCGCATCACGCCCTGGCTCTCCAGGGTGGAGATGGCCCCGGTCAGCTTGGGGCAGGTGGCGTAGAACGTCGTCGGGAACGGCGTCCCGTCGGGCAGCCGCGGCTCGGTGGTGAGCACGTCCGGGCGGCCGCAGGGGCAGCGGTGGGCGACGGCGGCGACGCCGCGCGGCACACGACCGAGCTGGGCGTCGACGGCCTCGAGGTCCGCCGCCGTGGGCTGCTCGGTCACTTCGCCGGAGCCGTCGTCTCGCGCGGCCCCTCGTCCGCCGCCCGGACCGACTCCCACAGCTGGCCGTACCAGGGGTGGTCGCTGGCACCGGCCGGCGCCTTGGCGACCCCCGGCTCGGACGGGGCTGCCGGCTTGCCGTCGATCACGGTGTACGACTTCTCCCCGACCTTGACGAACTTGAGCCGCTCGCGGGCCTGCTGCACGACGTAGGCGTCGTCGTTCCAGCGCGCCTGCTCCTTCTGGAGCCCGATGACGTCGTCGCGCTGGCTGGCCACCTGGCCGCGCAGGGCGTCGATCTCCCCCTGCTGGCGCAGGTACGAGCGCAGGGTCGGCACGAGGGTGACGGCGAGCAGCACGAGGATCGAGGCGAGGACGACCACGCGCATGACACCGCGGGCCGCCTTGCGCTCCTGCGACACCTGCACGGACGTGGCCTTGCGCAGGGCGCCCGACGCCGTGGCACGCGAGCGCCCGGGCCCGGCTCCCGGCCGCGCGGAGGTGCCGCGGGCGGCTGCGCTGCGTGCCGCCGAGGGACGCGGCGACGCCCCCCGCGCAGGGGCGGGACGGCCCGACGCGCCACCCGGCGTCGCCGGGGTGCGGCGTGCCGGTCGCCCGCGGCCGGCGCTGCCGTGCCCGGTGCCCGCCATGTCGAGCCCTCCCTCGTCCCCTCGGTGGCGTGTGGTCGGTCGTGTGGTGCGCTGCGGTGGCGTCAGCGGCCGGCCGTGAACCGGGGGAAGGCGCCGGCGCCGGCATACACGGCCGCGTCGTCGAGCTCCTCCTCGATCCGCAACAGCTGGTTGTACTTGGCCACGCGCTCGGACCGGGCGGGGGCGCCGGTCTTGATCTGGCCGCAGTTGGTGGCGACCGCGAGGTCGGCGATGGTGACGTCCTCGGTCTCGCCGGAGCGGTGGCTCATCATGCAGCGGTAGCCGTTGCGGTGCGCGAGGTCGACGGCGTCGAGGGTCTCGGTGAGCGAGCCGATCTGGTTGACCTTGACCAGCAGCGCGTTGGCGGTGCCGGAGGCGATGCCGCGGCCGAGGCGCTCGGGGTTGGTGACGAAGAGGTCGTCCCCGACGAGCTGGACCTTGCTGCTCAGGCGCTCGGTCATGGCCTTCCAGCCGTCCCAGTCCTCCTCGTCGAGCGGGTCCTCGATGGACACCAGCGGGTAGGACTCGACGAGCTCGGCGTAGTAGTCGATCAGCTCGCCGCTGCTCTTGGCGACGCCCTCGAACTGGTAGGTGCCGTCCTCGTTGTGGAACTCGCTGGCAGCGACGTCGAGGGCCAGGGCGATCTGCGTGCCCGGCTGGTAGCCGGCCTTCTCGATGGCCTCCAGGATGAGGTCGAGCGCCGCGCGGTTGGACTCCAGGTTGGGGGCGAAGCCGCCCTCGTCACCGAGGCCGGTGGCCAGGCCGCGCTCCTTGAGCACGGACTTGAGCGCGTGGTAGACCTCCGCGCCCCAGCGCAGGGCCTCGCGGAAGGACTCGGCGCCGATCGGCGCGATCATGAACTCCTGCACGTCGACGTTGGAGTCGGCGTGGCTGCCGCCGTTGAGGATGTTCATCATCGGGACCGGCAGTACGTGGGCGTTGGGGCCGCCGACGTAGCGGAACAGCGGGAGGCCGGCGGACTCGGCCGCGGCCTTGGCGACGGCCAGGGAGACACCGAGGATGGCGTTGGCGCCGAGCTTGCCCTTGTTGTCGGTGCCGTCGAGGTCGAGCATCACCTGGTCGACGAGCCGCTGCTCGCTGGCCTCGTAGCCGACGAGCTTGGGGTTGATCTCGTCGAGGACCGCGTCCACGGCCGCCTCGACGCCCTTGCCGAGGTAGCGGCCCTTGTCGCCGTCCCGGCGCTCGACCGCCTCGAAGGCACCCGTGGAGGCACCCGACGGGACCGCCGCGCGGGCGATGGTGCCGTCGTCGAGGGCCACCTCGACCTCGACCGTGGGGTTGCCGCGCGAGTCGAGGATCTCGCGGGCGCCGACTGCGTCAATGCTGGCCACAGACTTCTCCATCGTGGTGCTCCGAAGGGGTACGTCCCGAGGCTACCGGGCGAGCGGGCCCCCATCGACGACCGACCCGCACCCCGGACCGGACGGATGGGGACGTATGCCGCGCCGCCGGCTGCGCGGCACACGCGGGGGCCGGGGTCAGGCGGTGAGGCGCTGGTAGGCGACCGCGACGGCGGCGCCGAGGTGGGCGTTGTGGCGGACCAGGGCGATGTTGGTCTCCAGCGACTGCCCGCCCGACAGCTCGACGATCCGGCCGAGGAGGAACGGCGTGATGTCCTTGCCCGTGATGCCGCGCTCGTCGCACTCGGCAAGGGCCCGCTCGATGAGCCGGCCGATCTCGGCGGCCGGGATCTCGTCGGCCTCCGGCACCGGGTTGGCCACCGAGATCGCGCCCTCGACCCCGAGGTCCCACTTGGCCGCCATCATGGCGGCGACCTCCTCGGGTGAGTCGACCCGCAGGGGTGCGGGGTGGCCGCTGGAGCGCGAGTAGAAGGACGGGAACTCGTCGCTGCCGTGGACCACGACCGGCACGCCCAGGGTCTCGAGGGTCTCGAGGGTGAGGCCGATGTCGAGGATCGACTTCACGCCGGCGGACACGACGGCGACGTCCGTCCGGCCCAGCTCGGTGAGGTCGGCCGAGACGTCGAAGCTGTGCTCGGCGCCGCGGTGCACGCCGCCGAGGCCGCCGGTCACGAAGACCCGGATGCCGGCGAGCGCCGCGAGGCGCATCGTGCTGGCGACCGTCGTGGCGCCGTGCAGCTTGCGGGCCATGACGTAGGGCAGGTCGCGCAGGCTCACCTTGGCGACGTCCGGCGAGCTGGCGAGGGTCTCGAGCTCGTCGGGCGACAGGCCGATCCGGGGCACCCCGTCCAGGACGGCGATGGTCGCCGGCGTGGCGCCGCCCGCCCGGATGATGCCCTCGACCTCCAGGGCCATCTCCACGTTGCGCGGGTAGGGCATGCCGTGGCTGATGATCGTCGACTCCAGGGCGACGACCGGCCGGCCGGCGGCCAGCGAGTCGGCGACCTCGTCGCGCAGGGCGAGGGACGGGTGGGGGGTGGTCATCGCTTCTTCTCCTGGCTGGGTCGGGGTGCGTGCCGGCGCAGCTCGGCGTCGACGAGGCTGGCGGTCAGGTCGGGGCGGACGGTCTCCGTGCTGGCGACCGTCAGGCCGGCGGCAGCCTGGCCGAAGCGAGCCGCCTCGACCGCGCTGTCGCCGCGCAGCCACGCGTGGACGAACGCGGCGGTCATGGAGTCACCGGCGCCCGTGACGTCGGCGACCTGCACGCTGGGCGCGGCCAGCGTCGTCACCGTGACGCGGCCGTCGTCGTCGAGGCTGCTGAGGATGCTGCCGCGGACGCCGCGGCGCACCCACACGTGCGTGACCCCGCGGCCGTGGAGGACACGGGCGGCCCTGGTGATGGCGCCCTTGGTGTCGGCGACGGGCTCGTCGACGATCGCCGACAGCTCGTCCGAGTTGGGGGTGATCGCCAGGATCGGGCGCTCCGGCGACAGCGTGGCCGCGAGGTGCCGCGCCTTGGGGACGCTCACCGGGTCGAGGACCACGGGAACCCCCACCGCGCGGGCGAAGTCGAGCAGCCAGGCGGTGGGCGCGGCGGGGATGTTGCCGTCGACGACGAGCAGGTCGGCGTGGGCGAGCAGGTCGCGGGCGGCACCGAGCTGCCGGACGGTCAGGGCGTCGGTGACGCTCATGTTGGAGATGGCCACGAGCAGCTCACCCGTGGCGTCGAGGACGGCGAGGTAGGTGCCCGTCGGGCCGTCGACGGCGACCATGTGGTCGACCACCACCCCGGCGCTGCGGGTGAGCGCCACGACCTGGTCGCCGAAGGGGTCGCGGCCGACGGGGGCGACGAGGTGCGTCGGCGTGCCGAGCCGGGCGAGGTTCTCGGCGATGTTGCGGCCCACCCCACCGGGCGTCGTGAACGCCTCGCCGGGGTTCGAGGTGCGCAGCTCCACCGCGGCGCGGGAGTGCGCCTTGATGTCCATGTTGGCGCCGCCGACCACGACGACCGAGTGGGCGGCAGCCCGCACGACGTAGCCGCGGCCGAGGATGACGCCCTTGCGGGTGAGGTTGGACAGGTGCACCGACACGGCGGCCTTGGTCGACCCGACGCGCTCGGCGAGGGCCGCGGCGTCGAGCAGGGGGTCGGCGCGCAGCAGGTCCACGATCTCGCGCTCGCGCTGCGTCAGGCTCATGTTTGGAACTCTAAGGCATCTTCAGGAATTCAAACAGACCCCATCCCACCGGCGGGTCGCGCACAATGGCTGCGTGGCCCTCGCGGTGTGCCTGCTCTTCGACACCCGGACCGACCGCGCGCTGCGGCGCCTGTGGGCCCGGCTCGAGGAGCACGGCATACCGACGCTGCTCACCCACACCCACCGCCGGCACGTGCCCCACGTGTCGTATGCCGTCTACCGCACGTTCGACGTGGACCGGGTGCGGGCCGCGGTCGCCGAGCTGGCCCCCGTCGAGCCGGTCACCCTGCACTTCGACGCCGTCGCGCTCTTCCGGCGGCGACGCGCGGCCCTCCTCGCCGCGGCCACCCCGCAGCTCCTCGCGCGCCAGGCCGAGGTCGTCGCCGCCGGGGAGTCGACGGGCGCGGACCTGCACGTGCACTACCGCCCCGGCCAGTGGATCCCGCACGCGAGCCTGGCCACCAGCGTGCGGCGCGACGACGTGGCGACCGCCGCCACGACGGCCTTCGAGATCCTGCCGCTGCGGGCGGTCGCCGACCGGGTCGCCCTGGTGGACAGCAGCACCGGACAGCGCTGGGAGCTCCCGGGACGCGCCTGACGGCCCGCCGCCGGGGTCAGGCCTGCTGGTCGAGCCGGCGCAGTGCCCGGCGCAGCTCGGCCTCGGCGTCCGTGCCCTCGGCGCGGGCGCGGGCGACCAGGGCCAGCAGCTGGGAGGCGACGTCCTCCCCCGCAGCCGGGAGCGAGTCGCCACGGCGCTCGAGCCTCGCGACGACCTTGTCCGCCGCGAGCAGCGCGGGCAGCGACGCCGGTATGCCGTGGAGCAGGCCCGCGTGCCCCGCCTCACCACCGGCGTGCTCGGCCTTGGCCGCCCGCTCCTGGGCCTTGATGAGCTCCCAGTTGCGCTCGACCTCCTCGGGCGTGGCGGCCGCGTCGTCGGCGAAGACGTGGGGGTGGCGGCGGACGAGCTTGGCGACGAGGCCCCCGGCGACGTCGTCGATGTCGAACGGCTGGTCGGGGTGCTCCTCGGCGACCCGGGACTGGAAGGCGACCTGCAGGAGCACGTCGCCGAGCTCCTCGCGCATGTGGTCCCGGTCGCCGGACTCGATCGCCTCGGCGGCCTCGTGCGACTCCTCGACCAGGTACTTCACCAGCGACTCGTGGGTCTGCTCGGCGTCCCACGGACAGCCGCCGGGAGAGCGCAGCCGGTCCATGACGGCCACCACGTCGAGCAGCCGGGCACCCTGGACGTCCCAGGAGCCGACGACGACCTCGACCTCGGGCGGCTCGGGCAGCCGCGACACCTCGGCGGCGACGGCGTCCGTCAGCCCCGGGTCGGCGTCGGCCGAGGACACCCAGACGACCCGCCCCTCCCCCGCCCGGGCCACGAGGTCGCGGGCGAGGGCAGGGGGCGGCACGTCACCGGCATACGCCACCGAGACACCGGACTCCACGAGGGCCGCGGCCAGCGGCTCGTCCGCCCCCCGCGCCAGCACGTGGTCGGCCGCCTCCACCGCCTGCCAGGCCGACCGGCTCAGCAGCCCCGGTGCGACCCGGGGGCTGGCGACGAGCAGGCTGAGGCGGCCGGCCACGACGGCGCGTCAGCCCTGGGGCGTGGCGGTCGTCGTCGGCGTCTGCTTGATCCAGTTGGGCGAGGACGCGTCGAAGGCGATCCGCTTGGCGTCGAAGGTGCCGTAGCGGGGGTTGATCGTGATCTTCGCCTTGTGCAGGGCAGCGATCGCCTCGTTCTGCTGCGCCTGGTCGAGCGCGGAGGGGTTGTTCGGGTTGAGCAGGTCGCTCGTGCGGATCAGCTCCAGGGCGGCCTCGCTGAGCCGGCCGGAGGCGTCGTCCATGCTCGCACGCACCTGGCTGTCGGAGACGCCCTTGCCCGCGCGGTCGGCGACCGGCGTGACGAAGGGGGCGTACACCAGCAGCGTGAGCGCGGTCGCCGTGTCGATCTGCGCGTTGGGCACGACCTCCTTGATGGAGGTCACCGCCTGCTGCACCTCGGTCTCGGAGATGCGCTCGCCGTTCACGACGGCGGCGGTGTCGGCGGTGGCACAGCCGGACACGGCCAGCACGCCGGCAGCCAGCACGGCCGCGGCGGACGCGCGCAGGACGCGAGTTGCGTTCACGAAGTTCCCTCTCTCGGTGCTCAGCGGGCGGTCGCCGCTCCCTGTCCGGCTCCGACGCGGGCCGCGTCGGAGACGCTGCCCAGCAGCACGGCGCGGATGAGGTCGCTGGCCCACTGCAAGACTGCCGTGTCGCGCAGCGGTTTTCCACCCACCCGGGCCGTGGTCGGCTTCGGCACGAGAATGGTATGCACCGCGTCCTTGACCAACGACTTCGGGTACAGCCGCTGCAGCCGCAGCTGCGCCGACTCGGGCAGGTCGACCGGCCCGAACCGCACGTAGTTGCCCTGCACGGAGATGTCGGCGACCCCTGCCTGGCGGGCCACGGTGCGCAGCCGGGCGACCTCGAACAGGTGCTGCACCGGCTCCGGCGGCGTGCCGTAGCGGTCCTCGAGCTCGGCCACGATCTCGGCCAGCTGGTCCTCGTCGACGACGCTGGCGAGCTTCTTGTAGGCCTCGAGCCGCAGCCGCTCCCCCGGCACGTAGTCGTGCGGCAGGTGGGCGTCGACCGGCAGCTCGATCTTGATCTCGGCCGGGGCCGTCTCGCCCTCGCCGCGGAAGTCGGCCACCGCCTCGCCGACCAGCCGGACGTAGAGGTCGAAGCCGACCCCGGCGATGTGGCCGGACTGCTCGCCGCCGAGCAGGTTGCCGGCCCCGCGGATCTCGAGGTCCTTCATGGCGATCTGGATGCCGGCACCGAGGTCGGTGTGGCTGGCCATGGTCTGCAGCCGGTCGTGCGCGGTCTCGGTCATCGGCTTCTCGGGCGGGTACAGGAAGTAGCAGTAGGCCCGCTCGCGGCCACGACCGACCCGCCCACGCAGCTGGTGCAGCTGGCTCAGGCCGAGGACGTCGGCCCGCTCGACGATGAGGGTGTTGGCGTTGGAGATGTCCAGGCCCGTCTCGACGATGGTGGTGCAGACGAGGACGTCGAACTTCTTGTCCCAGAAGTCGACGACGACCTGCTCGAGCTTGTGCTCGCCCATCTTGCCGTGGGCGGTCGCGACGCGGGCCTCGGGCACGAGCTCGCGGATGCGGCTCGCGGCCTTCTCGATGCTCGACACCTTGTTGTGGACGAGGAACACCTGGCCGTCTCGGAGCAGCTCGCGCCGGATCGCGGCGACGATCTGCTTCTCGTCGTAGGCGCCGACGTACGTGAGGACGGGGTGCCGCTCCTCCGGCGGCGTGGCGAGCGTCGACATCTCGCGGATGCCGGTCACGGCCATCTCGAGCGTGCGCGGGATCGGGGTGGCGGACATCGCCAGCACGTCGACCGAGGTGCGCAGGCTCTTGAGCTGCTCCTTGTGCTCGACACCGAACCGCTGCTCCTCGTCGATGACGACGAGGCCGAGGTCCTTGTAGCGGATGTCCTTGGACAGCAGGCGGTGCGTGCCGATGACGAGGTCGACGCTGCCGTCGGCGAGGCCGGAGATCGTCTCGCGGGCCTCCTTGTCCGTCTGGAACCGGGACAGCGCCCTCACCGTCACCGGGAACTGCTGGTAGCGCTCGGTGAAGGTCTGCAGGTGCTGCTGGACGAGCAGGGTCGTCGGGACCAGCACGGCGACCTGCTTGCCGTCCTGGATCGCCTTGAACGCGGCGCGCACGGCGATCTCGGTCTTGCCGTAGCCGACGTCGCCGCAGATGAGGCGGTCCATCGGCACGGTGCGCTCCATGTCGGCCTTGACCTCGTCGATGGACGACAGCTGGTCCGGCGTCTCGACGTAGGCGAAGGCGTCCTCGAGCTCGCGCTGCCACGGGGTGTCCGGGCCGAACGCGTGGCCGCTGGTCGCCATGCGCGCGGAGTAGAGCTGGATGAGCTCGGCCGCGATCTGCTTGACGTAGCGGCGCGCCTTGCTCTTGGTCTGCTTCCAGTCCGAGCCGCCCATGCGGTTCAGGGTCGGCTGCTCGCCGCCGACGTACCGCGTGACCTGGTCGAGCTGGTCGGTCGGGACGAAGAGGCGGTCGCCCGGCTGGCCGCGCTTGGACGCCGCGTACTCGATGACGAGGTACTCGCGGGTCGCGCCGCCGACGGTGCGCTGCACCATCTCGACGAACTTGCCGACACCGTGCTGCTCGTGGACGACGAAGTCGCCCGGCTTGAGCTGGAGCGGGTCGACCTGGTTGCGCCGCCGCGACGGCATCCTGCGCATGTCCTTGGTCGAGCCGCCCGTGCCGGTCGAGCCGGTCAGGTCGTTCTCGGTGATGACCGCGAACCTGCTCGCGGGACATAGGAACCCGCTGCCCACCGACCCGTTGGTGAGGTGGACGACGCCCTCGGCCAGGTCGGTGAGGTCGGCGTCGAGCCGGGCCGGCACGGACTCGGTCGCGAGCACCTCGGCCACGCGCCGGGCCATGCCGGGCCCCTCGGTGACCACGACGACGCGCCAGCCGTCGGTGACCCAGCGACGCAGGTCGGCCACGGCGTCGGGGGTGCTTCCGCGGTAGCGCGGCGCCTCCTCGAGCCCGGTGTTGACGACGACCGCGTCGTCGGCGGCCGTCTCCTCGTCGGCGACGAACGGCGACAGGTCCCACCACGGCATACCGAGCTCGGCGGCGTGGGCACGCAGGTCGGCGACGGTCCAGAACGACGCGGTGCCCAGCACGCCCTGCAGGTCGATCGGCACGGCGTTGCCCGCGGCGGCGTTGGCCCAGCCGGCGTCGAGGAACTCCTGGCTGGTCGCGACGAGGTCGTGGGCTCGGGTGCGCACGCGCTCGGGGTCGCACAGGACGACCGCGCTGCGCTCACGCAGGGTGTCGAGGATGCTCTCCATGCCGTCGACGAGGGCCGGGGTCAGCGACTCCATGCCCTCGACGGCGATGCCCTCGGCGAGCTTGCCCAGCAGGTCGAGGGCGCCCGGGAGCTGGTCCATCAGGGCCCTGGCCCGCTCACGGACGGAGTCGGTGAGCAGGACCTCGCGGCACGGCGGCGCCCACAGGCCGTGCTCGGCCACCTCGAGGCTGCGCTGGTCGGCGACCTTGAACCAGCGGATCTCCTCCACCGTGTCGCCCCAGTACTCGACGCGGACCGGGTGGTCCTCGGTCGGTGGGAAGACGTCGAGGATGCCGCCGCGCACGGCGAACTCACCGCGCCGCTCGACGAGGTCCGTGCGCGTGTATGCCGCGGCGGCGAGGTCCTCGACGACCTGCTCGAGGGGCGCCTCGTCGCCTGCGCGGAGCGAGACCGGCGCGAGCTCGCCGAGGCCCTGGGCCAGCGGCTGCAGGACGGCGCGGACCGGGGCGACGACGACGTCGAGCGGGCCGTACGCCGCGTCCGTGGGGTCCGGGTGGCGCAGTCGGCGCAGGACGGCGAGCCGCTTGCCGACGGTGTCGCTGCGGGGGCTCAGACGCTCGTGCGGCAGCGTCTCCCAGGCCGGGAAGTCGGCCACGCGCGCGGGGTCGAGGAAGCAGCCGAGGGCGTCGACGAGGTCCTCGGCCTCGCGGGTGGTCGCGGTGACGACGAGCAGCGGCCGGCCCGACTCGCGGGCCATCGCCGCGATCAGCTCCGGGCGCGCGCCGGCGGCGACGCTGAGGTCGGCGGAGGGCTCGCCGGAGCGGGCGACGGTGAGGGCACCGGCCACCGCAGGGTCGGTGGCGAGGACGTCGAGCAGGGGGGCCAGCGACACGGGGACATCTCTCCTGGGGCAGCACGAACGCCCCACCGCAAGGAGCAGGTGGGGGTGCTCCCACTGTAACCGCGAGGCCCGACACGGCACCCGGCCACCGGCCGGTCGTGCACCCGGCCCACCACCTCCTACAGCATCGGCATGGGGTGCCGGCCCCCCGGCGCTCGTACCGTCGAAGGGCATGGGCAGACCGACATCCGGGGAGAGACCATGACCGCACGGACCCGCCTGGCCCTGACGAGCGTCCTGGCCGTCGTGGCCCTCGGCACGGCAGCCTGCACCGGCAGCGGCAGCGGATCCGGCTCGGACAGTCACGGGTCGGCCGCTCCGTCGGGCAGCCCGAGCTCGGCCACCGCAGGGTCGACGCCGTCCCGGACGACAGCCAGGGACGCCCGCGCCGACGTCCCGCGGGTGAGCCCGGCGAAGCTCCTCGACGTGTCGTACGCCAAGGCCTCTGCGAGTCGCATGCAGCTGTTCAGCCCGGTGGCCAAGGCGTCCGGCGGCTTGGCCACCCAGCGGTCGGTCACCACCGTGCGGGTGGGCGGCAAGGATGCCGGCGTGGTGGCCGTCTACACGCTCAAGCCGGGCTCGTCGAAGAGTGCGACCTTCCAGGACCAGTACGTCGTGCAGCTGCTCAACGCCGTCTCCAGGTCAACCGCCGAGCCGCGCTTCGTCAAGGTGGGTTCACAGGTGATGGCACTCTCCACCGGGCAGCGGTCCGTGGCGGGCTGGGTCAGCTCTGACCAGGTCGTGCTGGTCGTGCGCCAGGGGAACCAGCCCGACCTGGCGGCGCTGGCTGCGGCGGTCCAGGCCACACCGCTCAAGGGCTGACCACCCTCCCGACCCCCCGACGGGCGCAGGTGACCGCTTCCCCGAGGACGACCGGGCCGCCGCTGCGGGCCGGAGCCCCGTCCGTGATGGCGCGTTCCGTGCCGGTGCGTACGCATTACGGCCGATGTCCCCGCTTCGGCCCCCCGGTAGCGTCGGCGGACAGTCGTACGTCCCCGTGTGCAGGGCATGGGCGCCGCGGCGGCTCCGGCACCCGGGGCAGCCGCGCCATCCACGCCGTCGTCAGGGGGTCCTGTCCATGCGCACCGCCCTCGGCAGGCTGCCCGGCCCTGCCTGGCTCGCCCTCGGCTGCGCGGTCAGCTTCGTCGCCCTCGGCCTGCTCGTCGCGACCGGAACCACGCACGCCCTCGACGTCGCGACGACCGCCCGGCTCCGGCCCGGCGACGCCTGGGGCGGGGCGCAGGTCTCCGCCAGCCCGTGGATGGGGCGACTCTCTCCGGCGCACATGGCGCTCGTGCTGGCCTCCGCCACGGCCACCGCGTGCGCATGGCGCCGGACGTGGCGCCCGGCGCTCTTCGCCGTCGCCCTCGCCTCCAGCGCGGCCGCGCTGACGGCCGCGGTGAAGGTCGCCCTGTCGCGTCCCGACCCGCACGGCTGGGTCGCCCCCTCCGGGGGTGCCTTCCCGTCCGGGCACGTGGTGGCGGTGCTCGTGTGCTGTGCCGGTTCGGTGATGGTCCTGTCACCGCGCGTGCGGTGGTGGCAGTGGGCGCCCGTGGTCGCGGCCGGCGCCCTCATGGCCCGCGCGCTGCTCGTCTCGGCAGCGCACTGGCCCACCGACGTCGCAGGCGGTGTCCTGCTCTCCCTCGTCGTCCTCAGCGGCGTGGGCCTGCTGCCGCTGCGTGACAACCCGGAACGGGTGCGCCGGACCGTGGCGCCGGATCAGCCGACCCGCTCGAGCCCGGCGTCCACCTCGGGCACGGCCCCAGAGAGCAGGAAGCGCACCAGGCGCGGGGCGACGACCTCCGCGTCGTAGCGGTCGTGGAAGGCGGCCCTGGCCGCGCCGCCCGCCCTGACGACCTCGGCGTCGTCCTCGAGCAGGTCGACGAGGATCCGCGCCGCCTGCTCCGCGTCGTCGAGGGGCCAGAACCGGCCCTCGTCCGGGTCCACGAAGAGCTCGCCCAGCGCGTTCTCGCGCACCGAGACGACGGGCAGGCCCGCAGCCATCGCCTCCATGATCGCCAGCGACGAGGACTCCGAGTACGACGCGTGAACGTACGCCCGGTAGCCCGGCAGCCGCTGCGGCACGTCGGGCTGGAAACCCCGCAGCCGCAGCAGGTCCGAGACACCCAGCTCCCGAGCGAGCGCGAGCAGGTTCCCCCGCTCCACCCCCTGCCCGAAGACGTCGAGGGTGTAGTCGTGGCCCAGCGCGCGAGCGGCCGCGACGACGCGCAGGAGGTAGCGGTGGTTCTTGACCGCCTCGAGGTTGCCGACGCTCACCAGGTCGCCCGCGCGCTCCCCGGCGGCCGGCCCGACATCCCGCGGGGCGGAGCTCCGCCCGGCGGTGGTGCCGTCCACGAAGTTGGGGATCACCGTGCCGGGGACCGTGTCGACCGCAGGCAGCCAGGCGCGGACGGCGTCGCGGGCCCACCGTGAGACGAACACCACCCCGTCCACCGCCGGCACGACCTCACGCTCGGTCGCGCGCACCCACCGGTACACCCGTCCGCCCTTGCGGACCTGGCCCTTGTCGGCCCACTCGTCGGCCTGGGATATCCGGAAGTGGACCGCGAGGACCACCCGCTGCTCGGGGCCGGTGCGGGCGGCGAGGGCGGCCCGGGCCGCCACCGGGCACTGGGCGTAGACGACGCAGGGACCCGCCCCGGAGAGGCGCTGCCGCAGGGCCCGGCGCAGGACCACCTCGTGCGAGGTGCGGTACCACCACACGTTGCCCGGTCCCCAGGCCCGCTCCAGGACCACCCGGGCGCCGAAGGCCGGGGCGAGGACGAGCCGGCGCCACCACGCGCCCGCCGACCTCGCGTCCCCGGCGCCCGACACCCACGAGTGCGGGGTCACGAGCTCCGCCGGCGTGCCGGTGCGGTCGAGGTAGCGGCGCAGCTGCCGGACGTGGGTGTGCACGCCGGTGATGCCGCGCTCGCGCGCCACCATCGCGATGACCAGCGGCAGCGGGCCCGCCGAGGCGGCGGCGTCACGTGGCTGCTGCAGCGTCACGTCGCCGCCCGGCGCACGACCCCGAGCTGTCGCATCTTCGCGTCGGCGTCGGCGAGCACGTCGTCGAGGCCCGGCATCCCCTCGAGCCACGCGGCATACTCCGCGACGGAGTCGGCGGGGATCCGCTTGGGTTCCCAGCCCAGGTCGCGCAGCGCCGAGATGTCGGAGTGGATGTGCCGGGTGTCGCCGAAGCGGTACTCCCCCGAGACCCGCGCCGGCAGGTCGGACCCGTAGTGCGCCCGGACGACGTCGGCGAACTCCGCTGTCGTGTATGCCGTGCCGCCACCGACGTTGAACACGCGCCCGGCCGCGCGGTCGTCGGTCAGGGCGAGCTCGTTGGCGGCGACGACGTCGTGGATGTTGACGTAGTCGCGGATCATGCCGCCGTCCTCGTACAGCGTCGGGGCCGAGCCGAGCAGGTAGTGCAGGCAGAAGATGCGGCAGGCGCCCGAGTACGCGTTGTAGATCGACTGCCGCGGGCCCTGGACGATGCTGTACCGCAGGGCGACGGTCGGGATGTCGTAGCGGCGGCCGAGGTTGACCGCCACCATCTCCTCGCCGTACTTCGACATGCCGTAGGCGTTCTGCGGGTGCGAGAACGACTCGGGGGTGAGCAGCATCTCCAGCGGGCCACCGCACTGCGGGCACCGGTGGTCCCACTCGCCCCTCGCGAGGGCCGACTCGGGTCGCATGTCAGGGGCCTGCGGCCCGTCGACCGGGCAGGAGTACAGGCCTTCCCCCATGGCCGACTGCGACGAGGCGACGACGACCCGCTGCAGGTCGAGGCCCTCGGCCACCGCGACCTCGTAGATCAGGGCCGTGGAGACGACGTTGGTGGAGGTGAACCGCGAGAAGTCGGTGAGGTAGTCCTGGTAGGCGGCGAAGTGGTACACCGCGTCCACGCGCCGCAGCAGGTTGGCGAGCAGGTCCTTGTCGCGCACGTCGCCCACCCACAGCTCCGCGCCGGGCGTCAGGTAGTTCGGCTTGCCGTCGCGGTGGACCGGCGCGGTGAGGGCGTCGAGCACGACGACGTCGTGGCCCAGCTCCACCAGGCGGTCCGCGGTGTGCGAGCCGATGAAGCCGGCGCCCCCGGTGACCAGGATCCTCATCGCCCGCTCCTCATCGCGTGGACCTCGCGGTAGACCTCGAGGGTCGCCTTGGCCGTCTGCGCCCACGTGAACTCACCGGCGCGGGCCAGCCCCCGGTCGCGCAGGGCGTCGCCCGACGCCATCGCCTCGAGGATGGCGCGGCCGATCGTCTCGGGCGCCTCGGGATCGGCCAGCACCGCTGCACCGCCTGCCGTCTCGGGCATCGCGCTGCGGTCCGACGTCACCACCGGGCACCCGCACGCCATCGCCTCGAGGATGGTGAGCCCGAACGTCTCGTTGTGCGACGGGTACACGAACACGTCCGCGGCCCGGTAGAAGTCGACCGTCTCCTCGAGCGCGACTCCCCCGACCCAGACCACGTCCTCGGCGATGCCCAGCTCCTCCGCGAGCGCGTGCAGCTGGGCGACGTATGCCGTGTCGCGGCCGGGACCGACGACGACCAGCTTGTGGCCGTCGAGGTCGCCCTTGACGAGGGCGAAGGCGCGCAGCAGTCCCTCGCAGTTCTTGTACGGCCACAGCGAGGAGACGAAGAGCACGAACGGCGCGTCCACGGCATACCGCTCGGCGAGGCGCCGTCGCGCCTGCTCGGGGTCGCCGGGCCGGAACACCTCGTGGTCCACGGCCTCGGGGATGAGCCGCAGCTTGGCCGGGTCGACGTCGAGGTGCTCCTCGACCTCGGCCCGCAGGCTCTCGGAGTTGATGATGATCGCGTCGGCCACGCTCGCGGTGCGCGGGTAGCCGATGCGCCGGTACAGCCGTGCCGCGGCGCCGATCGCCTCCGGTGCCGTGAACGCGTGCATGGTCTTGAAGTGCGCGACGAGCCCGGGCGCCGGTTTGACCATCGGGGCGATGAGGGTGTTGAAGACGTCGATCCTCTTCAGGGGCAGGCGGATCGGCGCGTAGAGGTGCTCACTCAGGGTGCGCAGGTTCCGCCGCTCGTTCGACCACGGGAAGGTCACGTAGTGCACCCCGCGGCCGTATCCCTGGTGCATCGACCGGGTCCGCGGGCTCACCAGCAGGTGCAGCTCCTCGTCCTCGGTGAGGTTGGCGGCCATCTCGGGGATGACGCGGGTCCAGAACCAGTGGGCTCCGGAGGGGTGGTCGGGGTCGTCGGTCAACAGGTTGATGGCGACACGCATCGGTCAGAACACCGCGCTCTCGACCGCAGCCGGCTCCATGTGCGACTGCCTGACGTACTGCGCCAGCAGGTGCATGCAGGCCTGGTGGCTGTCCTCGATGACGCCGTAGTTGAGCGAGTCGACGTGGATGGACACCGTCGCCAGCTCCCGGGACTGGCCGCCGGTGAACCCGGTCAGCGCGATCGTCTCCACGCCGTTGGCGGCGCACCACTCCAGGGCCCGGACGATGTTCGGCGAGCGCCCCGAGGAGCTGATCGCCACGACGACGTCACCCGGCCGAGCCTGCGACTGCAGCTGGTACTCGAACACGCTGTCGTAGCCGATGTCGTTGGCGATCGCGCTGAGGATCTCGACGTTCGTGCTCAGGCTCTGCACGCGGGTCAGCAGGTCGGTGCCGATGCGGACGCCCTTCACGTGGTCGCACTGGAAGTGGTTGGCGATGGACGCCGAGCCCCCGTTGCCGATGGAGAAGACCGTGGCTCCCCGGCTGTATGCCGCGTCGAGGATCCGTGCGGCCGCCTCGAACCGGCCCTCCTCGACCGTGGCCAGGGCGCGGGCCAGCTCGTCGGCGTAGTCGCCGGCGAACCACGACGCGTCGCCGTAGGCGTGGGCCGGGAACGCGCTCGCCGCAGCCGGTGCGACCGGCGCTGCCAGCTCGGCGAGGATCAGCTCGACGGCGTCGGCGAGGCTCGCCACGCCGGTGACGCCCGGCTCCGCGGTCGCTCCGCCGCCGACGAGGAACGGGGAGGCGCCGACGGCTCGCGCCAGGCCGACGTCGCAGGCGCTGTCGCCCACGACCCACGAGCGGGCGAGGTCCAGCTCGAGGGCACCGGCGGCGGCGATCGCCATGCCGGGCCCCGGCTTCCTGTCGGCGCTGGCCCGGGCGAACGGCGCCACCGTGCCGTCCGGGTGGTAGGGGCAGGAGAACCACGCGTCGACGTGCGCGCCACCGCGGGCCATCTCCGCCGCCATGTGCTTGTGCACCAGCTCGACGTCCTCGAGCTCGTAGTAGCCGCGGGCGACCCCGGCCTGGTTGGTCACGACCGCGACGGGGACGCCCGCCGCGTTGAGGCGGGCGATGGCCTCGATCGCGCCGTCGAGGAAGACAACGTCGTTGACCGAGCCGACGTAGCCGCTGTCGACGATGATCGTCCCGTCCCGGTCGAGAAGCACGCCCCGGCCGCCTTGTGCACCAACCATGTCCGTCTCCCGTGCGTCGTCGTCAACCGGCCGCCCCCGCGACCGCAGCCACCGGCACGGCTCGACCACCTCGGTCGGCTCGAGCCGCGTCCCGGCGCCACCGCCCCGCGACCCGTGCGGAGTCGGTCGCGGACGTCGGTGCGCCATGGCTGATGAGCACTCGAGAATCGTCGTCCCGCCGCGCGCACGGCGGCACGGTCCCCGGTAGTACGCGGTCCTACTGCACGTGCTGTAGGCCGCCGCCCGGGCGCTGGGCGGACGGTCGTCTCGCGCGCGAGGCCCAGGCACGCACGGCGTCCGGCCGGGGGGCGAGCAGGGAGGCGGCGACGAACAGGTCGAGCAGGTAGGGCGAGGCGTCGCCGGGCCCGACCTCGGTGAAGGAGGCGGTGATGCAGTACACCGTGAGGAACAGCGCGGTCGCCCGCCGCAGCCCCCGCACGTGCGTGGCCGCCGTGAGCAGCAGGAGCAACAGGAACGCGACCTGCATGACGATCCCGAACCAGCCGAGATCGATGTAGGTCGCGACCCAGTTGCTGTCGACGGGCAGGCCGTTGAAGGACTTGTTCGACAGGCCGTTGCCGAACAGCTCGTTGACGAGCGGGCGCTGGCCCTCGGTGGCGGCGCTCCACACCTTGGTGCGGCCGGTCAGCTCGGCAGCGTCCTGGGCGCTCTGGCCCCGGGCCAGCCACCCCAGGATCTGCGGGGCGAACGCCGTGCCACCCACGATCGCCGTCACGATGGTCCACACCGAGGTGCGCCGCACCCGTGCGTGGCCGAGGAACAGGCTGGCCGATCCGACCGCGAGGCCCACCACGCAACCGAGCAGCGCCGTGCGGGTGTGGGTGCCGAGCAGCACGGCCACGCTCACGACGATGGCAAGGGCTGCGTGCCGGCCCCCGATGACACGGCACATCCAGAGCAGGGCCGTGGTGCCGAGCAGCACCGCGGCGTAGTGGGCCACCTGGGGCGCCGGCATGGGCCAGATGGTCCCGGACAGCCGACCCTGGTCTCCCATGGCGGTGCCCGGCGAGATGACCAGTCCGAGCACGACCGACCCCACCGCGGCCCACAGGCACAGCCGGTGCACGCGCAGCAGCAGCAGCTCGCGACGTCCCCACCACGGGGTCAGGAGCCACAGGGCGAGCACGAAGCCGCAGAGCCGGATGGCGCGGTAGGTCGAACCCACGATGAACTCGCTGTGGATGCTGACGATCAGCGCC
Organism: Pedococcus sp. NPDC057267; assembly: GCF_042668795.1. Lineage (NCBI taxonomy): Bacteria > Bacillati > Actinomycetota > Actinomycetes > Micrococcales > Intrasporangiaceae > Pedococcus > Pedococcus sp. NPDC057267. The sequence continues at coordinate 26,176 of NZ_JBHUYG010000013.1, forward strand.
ACGACGGCCATCGTCGACACGAGCACCAGGAACAGGTTGGGGCGGATGACGATGCGGGGGTTGACGAGGAGGGCGAGGACGATCGCCACGAGCAGGGAGCCCTGGGCGATCGCCTGGTTCATAGCGTGCGGGATCGGCAGGAAGGACGCAGCGCCGTACGGGGGGAGGACGTTGAGCAGCAGTGATCCCCACGCCAGCAGCAGCAGCCTCGGCACCTCCTTCGCGCCGGTGCGCAGCGACGGGGCGCCCGGCTGCTCGCCGATCGGCGCCTGCCCGGCGCGAGTGGCAAGACTCACGGCTGCGGGACCAGGCTGCGCGGCACCGACTCACCGAACGCCACCGCACCGAAGCTCTCGTCCGTGCGGTCGGCCCCGACGAGCATCGCGAACGGCAGGGCGAGCCCGGCCGCCCGCACCAGCTCTGCCGTGGTCTCGAGCAGCTCGGCCGAGGAGTCGCCGGCCGTGACGAGGGGCACCACCTGGCCGACCCAGGACCGCAGGTGCTCTGCGTCGATCCCGGGGTCGACCTCGACGAGCGCCAGGACGACGTCCGCCTGTTCCCAGGCCTCGCGCCACGGCGCGTCGTCGGGGAGGTCGACCGCCCCACCCCGCAGGCCTGCCGGGCCGGTCGCGAGGGCCGGAACGCCGGTGGGCCGGAAGACCACCGCTCCCGCGCCCGCCGACCCCGCCTGGTGCCGGGCACCGCGCCGGCCGGAGCCGCGACGGCGGGCGAGGGCGCCCGAGGCACTGAGGTCCACCACGAAGGGGTTGCGCCCCCGGGCGCGCAACGTGGCGTCGAGGGAGTCGACCACCGCGGCGGCGATCCGGGGGTCGCCGATGGCCGCGAGGGCGACTCCGTGCGTGGGGCCGGTCGCCGCGAGCAGCCTTCCCCCGTCCGGCGGCGTGGATTCCTCGAGCAGGGTTTCCAGCCCGCGGACGAGGACGTCGAGGTCCCCACGCCGCGTACCCGTGCGTGCGGAGTCGCGCCTGCGACCCCGGAGGCGACGGACCAGGCGTGAGTGCGAGGCGACGCTGTACCGCACCGGGGTGTTCATGGCGAGGGCCACGTCCTCCCGACGGCGCACCTTGGTGGAGGTGAGGGCACGGAACAGCACGAAGCCCACCCCCAGGGCAGTTCCACCGATGAGGCCGGAACCGACGTCCAGGGCCGCGGTGCGCTTCAGCGAGCCCTTGACCGGTTGCGCCTCGTCGATGACGTGGCTCGAGGAGACGGCGGCGTCGGTCGTGAGGGCTGCGTCGGCGATCGACTGCTGCATGTCGTAGATCTGGGACTCGAGCTGGCTGCGGCGGGTCAGCAGCTCGGTGGCCTGCGTCTGGTTGCCGCCCTCCTGGCTGGCCGTGGCGTACTGGGCGTTGATCTGCGAGACCTCCTTCTGCATGCCTGCGACCCGCGCCTCGTAACCGTTCACCAGGCCGCTGCTCAGCGAGCGCAGCTGGGTGGCGCGGAAGTCGAGGTACACCGACGTGAGGGCTGCCGCACGCCTGACGGCCGACCCGGTGTCGGGGGCCGACACGGTGACGGTGAGGACCTCCGTCGTCACCGGGACGGCAGTGATGGTCGCGCGGAAGGCCTCCGGCGTCATCGGCAGGCCCAGCTTGGCGACGGTACGGGCGGAGACCTCCCGCGTGGTCAGCAGGCTCACGTCCGTCGCCATGGCCGACTGGGCCTCCATGTTCGCCGGGTGCGCCATGAGCAGGCTCACCGAGCCCTGGCTCGGCGGGGGCGCGAGGACGACCAGCGCCAGTCCGACCAGCGCGCCGACCGCGGACACGGAGGCCCAGGTGCGCCAGTCTCTCCGCAGCGAGTTGCGCAGGTAGTGCCAGGTGCCCATCAGGGGTCGGGGCGCACCGGTCAGGTCGGCGTCCCCGTCGTCGTCCTGGATCCGCCACGTTGCGTCGATCACCGCAGCCTCCTGCGTGCGTCGAGGGCGGTCGCCTCCCCGGCGACCTCCGAGCCCGTCATGAGCGACGGCAGCACGACGTGCTGGGCGCGCTCGGCCGGGGCGAGGCGACCCGTCGTGCGGTCGAGCGGGTCGGCGTCGACGACGACGATCCGGTCGATCGGGTGGCCGGCGTCGTCGGCGGCGAGGGCAGCCCGGGCGAGCTCGTCGGCGGTCGCCGCACCTGCGGTGACGGCGAGCAGGACGGCGGCTCGTTCCGAGGCCTTGAGCTGCACGTGGGGCCGGATCCTGTCGATCACCGCGATGTCCACCGACAGGTCGCCGGTGGCGTGGCCGCCGGCGCGGGTGTCCACCGACAGGCCGGGTCGTGGCTGGGCCTCGGTCGGTATGCCGGCGCACGCGGCCCACAGCGGGTCGCCCGCGTCATGGGTCTGCGCCGTGACCAGCCGGGTCCGCAGGCCGGTCGAGGCGGCGAAGGAGGCGAGCTGCGGTCCGATGGCGAGCGCCCGCATGTCCCCGGCGAGGGTGAGGACGACGACGTGCGAGGGGGCGGCGCCCTTGTCGGCCTCCGGGACGAGGCTGCCCGGGTGCCCCGGGGTGAGCAGGCGCACCACCTGCCGCAGCGTCCACATCTCGACGTTGTCGGGGGTGTAGGCACCGAGCAGCGTCGTCCAGGCGGCGACCGATTTCGGGGCCCGGCTGCGCAGGGACGCGACGACAGGGATCCCCACCGCGTCGGCGATCTCGTCCCGGGAGCGCATGCTGCGCTCCCGACGGCCCCGCACCACGATGACCCCGGCCACGACGAGGACGTCGAGCCCTGCGCCCGCGAGGCCGTTGAGCCCCATGCGCAGGGCGAGCGGGGTGCGCTGCGCCGGCGACGCCTGCTGGATCACGCTGGCGCTCGGCGCTGCGGTCGTGTCGCCGCTGCCCGCGCCAGCAGCTTCCTTCTCCAGCTGGTCGAGCTGCAGCACGAGGTTGGCCTGCTGCGCCGTCAGCTCCGCGAGGGCGGCGGCGTCCGCCCGCCCACCCGTCGACGACGGCGACTCGCTGCCGATCCGCGTCTGCGCGTCCTTGATCTCCCGGTTGACCGAGTCCAGGCTCGACTTGAGCGTGGCGGACCGCTCGTTCAGGGCGGTCTTCTTGTCCTGGGTGAGCGAGTTCGCGGCGTCCTTGAGGTACTCGATCTCGGCGTTGGCCACGGAGCTCGCGAGGGCCTGGGCCTGGGCCGGTGTCGTCCCCGTCGCGGTGATGGTGAGGACGTCGGTGGTCGGTGACTCGACGGTGACGAGCCGGGAGACCTGCTCGGCCGGCAGCGGCGGGGACAGGGCCTGCCCCGCGGGGCCGAGCACGGCCTGGCTCTGGGCGATGGCGACCTGGGTGTCGATGCTGTGGCTCGAGGCCGCAGCGCTGGACCCGGGCGCTGCGGACGGCAGCAGCACCATGCTCGTGCTCGTGTATGCCGGGGGCTGTACGTAGGCGGTGGCCGCACCACCCGCGGCACCCAGTGCCGCCGCCGCGACGAGGACGCCGGCCCGGCGGCGCAGGATCGCCCACGTCGACCGGAGGTCGATCACCTGCTCGCTCATCGCCGTCCCTCCTGCTGGGTCGTGGTGGGCGTCGCCGTGCCGCCGTCGATCGCGGAGACCAGCTCCCGCACGGCGTCGGGCCGGCGGGCCGCACCGAGGTCCCGCGTCGCCGCGAGGTCGAGCGTGGTCGTCAGGACGAGCTCACCGTCGAGCGCACCGGACCCGACCAGGGTGGTGGCCGGGACCCGCTCCCCGAACCGGGGCGAGTACCAGCCGAGCACCGGGTCCGTCCCGCCCCGGTGGACGGCCCACCCGAGCTCGCCGGGGAGCCGGAGCCGAGCGGTCCGCCGCCCGGAAGGCGCGTCCCAGGACAGCTCGGCGACCGGTCCGTCGAGGGCGACCCCCACCTCGGGTCCGAGGTGCCAGGCGAGCCGCACGGCGTGTGGTTGCGAGGAGGTGAGGGTGTCGCGCACGGTGAGCACCCGCGTGCCGGCGTCCAGGCGGACCTGCCGGTCGTGGCGCAGCGCCGGGTCCAGCCGCCGGTAGCCGGTGTGGTGCGCCGACCAGGACTGCACGTCGCCGTCGACGTCGAACTCGTCCACCACCGCATCCGTGCGGCTCGACCACAGGAAGGGGCCGCCCTCGACCGACTGGCTCTGTCCGTCGACCTCGATCGTGTTGTGCGCCAGCGTGGAGCGGAAGTACGACCGCCACTGCGGCTCACCGTGGTAGCAGTACGTGCCGGGGTCCGCGAGCAGGTCCACGCCGTCGCACCGGACCTCGACCGACAGCGCGTCGGCGTGGCCGTGTGCCGCCATCGCGCCGAACCCCTGGGGACCCCCGTCGCAGCGGCACCAGATCTCGGGCGCGGCGTCACGCGTGCGCAGGAGGTGGAGGCCGGCGTCGGGGAACTGCACCGGGGCACGGTCCGGCCGGTCTGCTGCCGGCCGCCCTGCGACGGGGTGGCCCTGCGCCGACCAGGCCAGCGAGCCGAGCAGCACCGAGCCCACGGTCGCCGGCACCGGCTGCCACCACGGCTGGGGGCCGACGACCGCCGCACCCCACGCCAGCAGCGAGGCCCACGGGTCGCGCTCGGGGTCGTCGACGACCAGGCCGCGGCCCTCGTCGCCGTCCCCTTGGCGCGGCGGCCGGCCGGTGCGGTCGACCATCGCGGCTGCCGCGTCGAGGCAGGACGCGAGCAGCCGGCGGGTGCCGGCGCCCAGCGGCTCCCCCGCCGCGTCCGCCTCGACCAGGCCCAGCAGGCCCAGCTCGGCGACGAAGCGGTGGTAGTCGCTGGCCTGCTCCCGGTTCACGCCGCTGGGGAAGGTGTTGGCGTCCAGCGAGGTCTCCAGGCTGGCGGCCGCCGACCGGCGCCACCGGCTGCTCTCCTCGAACCACGGGAACGCGCACGCCGCGGCGAGCCGGCCGACCGCCTCGGCGACGAGGTGGTTGTTGGAGGAGGAGCCCCGGCTGCGGAACGCGGCGAGGTACTCCTGGTGCCACCGCAGCTGGCGCAGGGCCTCGGGGTTGTCCTCGAACAGGGCGGGCGCACCGGCCCACCCGTCGAGCAGCCGCCGCACCCACACCCAGCTCACGAGGCGGGTGCCCAGCTCGATCCCGCTGGTCCAGTGGATGCCCGAGAGGAACGGGTTGGCCGCCCACCAGGACCGGAGCTGGCGGTCCACCGCCACGGCATACCGGTCGTCGCCGGTGAGCCACCACGCGGCGGCGAGCACCGTGAGGTGGTGGTGGCGCGACAGCTCCCACACCGACTTCACGTTGCCGGTCACGGACTCGTCCCGGTGGTCGACCCGGAAGGCGAGGAGGTCCTGCGGGGCGCGCCGCCCGGTGACGGGGTCGGCGAACCAGTCGGGGTCGGCGACGTCCGGTCGCGGCACGCCGAGGACCAGCCAGTGCCCCGCGAGGATGCCGTCGGCTGCCGCGAGGAGGGCCTCCCGCGCGGCGTCAGGCACGTCCTCGCGCGTGCCCGCCGGCACGGTCGCGTCGAACCGCCGCCGGCCGAGCAGTCCCGGCACGCCGTCGACACCGGGACCGCCGGGCGGGACGGTGCCCGGGGCGACCCGGCGACGCGCCCACGCGAGCTGCCGGGCGCGGTCACCGACGCGCGCGCCGACCTCGCCGGGTGACATCGCGCGCAGCCGGCGGGCGTACCAGGACAGGGACCTGCTCACAGCTTGACCGGCCCTCCGATGGTGAGGCTCTCCTCGACGGCGATCGTGGCGAGCGTCGTGGACACGAGCGAGCCCAGGCCGATCGGCATCGGGCCGCCGGTCCGGACCGCCTCGACGAACGCGGCCACCTCGGCCCGCTGGCCCTTGTCCTGGCCGGCATACGACCGCTTGACGTCCTTGCCCGACCGGCTCCACACCGTGGCGCGGGTGAAGTTGTCGAGCCGGGCGTTGCGGCCGGCCCCGGAGACGTCCATCGTCTCCTTCGGGAAGCGGGCGTTGCCGTCCGTGGCGTAGGTCAGCGTCGCGAGCGAGCCGTCGGCGTACCGCAGGGTGGCCTGCAGGTCGGCGCCGTCGCCGGTCTGGAAGGCGGTCACCTCCACGGGTGCGGACCCGATCCACGCGCCGACGGTGTCGATGAAGTGGCCGCCCTCGCCGAGGAACCGGGACCCCTCCTGCTCCTCGTTGAGGTACCAGCTGCCCGTGGAGAGCTGGCCGGCGTTGACGAGGTAGCGGACGCTCACCGGTCCGGCCGTCGGGCCGAACCGCCGCCGCAGGTCCGTGAAGAGCGGGGCGAACCTGCGGTTGAAGCCGACCATGACCCGGTCGTTGCCGGTGCGGTCGACGGTCTCCAGCACGCGGTCGACCTGCTCGGCGGTCAGGGCCAGCGGCTTCTCGACGAACACCGCCTTGCCGGCCTCGAGCGCGCGGCAGACGAAGTCGGCGTGCGAGTGGTGCCGCGTGACGACGAAGACGGCGTCGATGCCGGGGTCCTCCAGCACGCTGGAGGCGTCGGTCGTGAGGGCACGGAAGCCGAACTTGCGCTGGGCGTTCACCGCTGACAGCGACCGAGTGGTCGCCACCGTGCCCAGGGTCGCGCCCGGCAGCTTCGCGAGGTGCGGCAGCAGCATCGAGCTCGCGTAGGCGCCCGCGCCGATGAAGCCCAGCCGCACCGTCCCGCCGTCCGCGCCGGTGCCGGTGCGCTGCGACGTGTCGCTGTGCCGCGGTGCAGCCACGGTGCGCGCGTATGCCGTGGCCGGCGCCGCCGCGGCCGGCACCTGGTCGGCGGCCTCCGGGTACTCGAAGAGGAAGCCGATGCCCTTCAGCGAGCCGTCGCGCAGCTGTCCGTAGACCGACTCGGCGTCGGCGACCGGGTGCGTGCCGGAGACCAGCGGGCCGACGTCGACCGAGCCGGCGGCCAGGAGCTGCAGGAAGCACTCGAGGTTGCGGCGCTCGGTCCAGCGGACGTAGCCGGCCGGGTAGTCGACGCCCTCGAGCTCGTACCGGTCGTCGTACCGGCCCGGGCCGTAGGAGCGCGAGAACCGGACGTCGAGCTCCTTCTCGTAGTAGGCGTTCCACGGCAGCTCGAGCTTGGTCTTGCCGATGTCCACCACGCGGGCCCGGTCGCGGGCGATCCGGGCGGCCAGCTCGACCGGGCCGTTGCTGTCGCCACCGGCGGCGAGGAAGACGTGGTCGGCACCCAGGCCGCCGGTCGCGGCGGCGATCGCGCGCTCGAGCGCGGCGCCGCCCTCCCCGTCGGGCGCCCCGCTGGCGATGGCGCCTGCCTCCTCGGCCATGGCGCAGCGGGCGGGCACGGTGTCGACGCCGACCACCCGGACCCCCGACGCGACGAGCAGCCGCACGACGAGCTGGCCGATGAGGCCGAGCCCGATGACGCACGCGAGCTCGCCGAGCTGCGGCTCGCTGCGGCGCACACCCTGCATGGCGATGGCGCCGACCGTGGCGAACGCCGCGTGCTCGGGGGCGACGCCGTCGGGGACGCGGACGCACAGGTTGCGCGGCACCCAGTTGAGCTCGGCGTGGAGCGCGAACTCGTTGCCGGCCGCGGCCACGAGGTCACCGACGGCGAACTCCTCCGCGCCCGCGCCGACCTCCACGACGACCCCGCACAGCGAGTAGCCCAGCGGCGTGTAGCTGTCGAGGGTGTTGATCGCCTTCTTGTAGGTGGCGACCGGACCCTGCTGGGCCATCGAGTCGAGCACCTTCTTGACCTGGTCCGGCCTGGCGCGCGCCTTGCCCAGGAGCGACAGCCGCGCCTCGGTCACCTTCATCATCTCGGTGCCCGTGGAGATGAGCGAGAAGAGCGAGCGGACCAGCACACCCCCCGGCTTGCACGACGGCACCGGGACGTCGAGCACCGTCAGCTCGCCGCTCCGGTAGTTCTGTGCGACCTGCTTCACGACGCCTGCCCCCTGCTCGTGCCGTTCCTGCGCGTGCTGTTCATGCGCGTGCCGTTCCTGCTGTCGATGCCGTGGCCGCCGGTGGAGCGGCTCCAGCTGTCGGTGCGGTTCATGCGGTGGCCACCCCCGAGGCCCTGACGTTGCGGTACCAGTACTCCAGGCACAGCAGCTGCCAGATCTGCTTGGACTCGTCGCGCCGGCCCGAGCGCTGGTCGTCGACGAGCCGCTGCAACGGGTCCCGGCGCAGGAAGCCGGAGCCGACGAGCTCGCCGCGCAGCAGCGTGTCGTCGACCAGCTCGCGCAGGTCGTTGCCGACCCACGCCCGAAGCGGCACGCCGAAGCTCGCCTTGGGGCGGTCGATCACCTCGTCGGGCAGCCAGGCGCGAGCAGCGTCCTTGAGCGCGGCCTTCTGCACCCGTCCGCGGATCTTCTCCGGCCCGGGCACCGAGAACGCGGCGCGGAAGACCTCGATGTCGACGAACGGCACGCGCACCTCGGTCGAGGCAGCCATGCTGGCGCGGTCGGTGTAGGTGAGGTTGAGCCCCACCATGAACATCCGGGCGTCGGCCAGGCACATCCGGTCGACCTGGTGCTCGAGCGCGTTGTCCTCGTACACCTCGCGGTGCCGGTCGAGGACCCCGTCGACCGTGCCGGCCAGCGCCGGGTCGACGAGGTCGACAAGCTCGTCGCGGTCGTACATGGTGTAGCTGCGCCGGAACGCCTCCTCCTCCGGCAGCTCGGCGAAGGTGAGGAACCGCTGCGCCCACCGGACGGTGCGTATGCCGCGGCCGGCGACCGCGACCGGCGTCGCCCGGACGAGCGGCGCGATGACGCCGGTGCGCAACGGCGCGGGCAGCCGGCGGTACCGGGCCGTGGCGAGGGTGGCGAGGTGCTTGCGGTAGCCGCCGAAGAGCTCGTCGGCACCCATGCCGGACAGCAGGACCTTGACGCCGGCGTCGCGTGCCGCGTCGCACATGAGGAGCGTGTTGATCGCCGCCGGGTCGCCGATCGGCTCGTCGAGGATGTCCACCATCCGCGGGAGCAGGCTGACGACGTCCGGTCGGATCTCGATCTCGTGCAGGCGGATCCCGAGCGTCCGGGCCATGATCCGGGCGTACTTCGCGTCGTCCGGCATGGCCTCGAGCTTCTGGTCCTCGGCCCGGAACGCGATGGTGTACGCCTCGATGGACGGGTCCTGGCGGTGCGCCAGGGCCGTGACGATCGAGGAGTCGAGGCCCCCGCTGAGGAACGACGCGACCGGGGCGTCGGACACCAGGTGCGCCCGCACCGACTCCGCGACGACCTCCCGGAGGTCGGCCTGCGGGCCGCGCGACGCGCGCGCAGCCTCCTCCACCACGTCCCAGAACGCGCCGGCCGACCGTGACCCGTCCCGGTGGTACGTGCGCCACGTACCGGGCGGCAGCTTGGAGACGCCGCGGACGGAGTCGAACTCCTGCGGCACCCAGTAGTAGAGGGCTGAGGCGACCATCGCCTGCGGGTCGACCGTGAGCTCCCTGCCGACCGCGGCGAGGATCGCCTTGAGCTCGGAGGCGAAGACGACGCCCTCCCCGCGCTCCATGACGTACAGCGGCTTGATGCCCAGCGGGTCGCGGGCGAGGGTGATCGAGCCCGTCGACGCGTCGTGGACGGCGAAGGCGAACATGCCGCGCAGCCGGGCGAGCGACGCCGGACCCCACGCGCGCCAGGCCTCGAGCACCACCTCGGTGTCCGAGCCGGTGGCGAAGCGGACGCCGTGGTGCCGCTCGAGCTCGGACCGCAGCTCGCGGTAGTTGTAGACCTCGCCGTTGTAGCTCAGCGTCAGGCCGTCCTTGGCGAACGGCTGGTCCGACGCGGTCGACAGGTCGATGATCGACAGCCGCCGGTGGCCCAGCACCACGGACGTCTCCGGGTCGACCAGCTCCAGGACGCCGCACGCGTCCGGCCCGCGGTGGTCGATGCGCTCGACCATCGTCGTGACCACGACCTTGCCGTCGGGCTGCTGGTACGCCCCTGCCACACCGCACACGGTCAGGCCCCCGACCCCACCCGCGGGCGACCGGCCGCCGTCGACCGCGCCGAGCGCTGCTGCGTGGCGGAGGCGGACCGGGTCCGCCCGCTCAGGTCGTCGAACACGGCGAGGTAGCCGCCCCTCTGGTGCTCCCAGGCGAGCTGCGTCTCGACGCGCTCACGGCCGTAGCGCCCCATCTCCGCCCGCGCCGCCGGGTCGTCGACGAGCTCGACGATGGCGCGGGCGTATGCCTCGACGTCACCCGGCTGCACGTACCGCGCGGCGTCCTGAGCGGACACGCGGGTCTCGTGCAGGTCGAAGGCCACGACCGGCAGGCCGAAGGACATGTACTCCATCGTCTTGTTCATCGTGGAGACGTCGTTCAACGGGTTGAGGGGGTCGGGCGACAAGCCGACCTCGGCGGTGGAGAAGACCGACACCACGAAGTCGTCCGGGACGCGCCCGGGCATCTCGACGTGGTCCTCGAGGCCCAGCCGGTTCCGCTCCGCGACCAGGTCGCTCCAGCAGTCACCGCCGCCCATGAGGGTGAAGCCGATGTCGGTGCGACCCAGCCGGTTCACGACGATGTCGGCCGCCTGCAGGGCCACGTCGACACCGTCCTGCGGGCCCATGACCCCGAGGTAGGCGACGAGGTGGTCGTGGCCGCGCCGCAGCTCCGGCTCGGCCTCGCGGCGACGCAGCTGCTCCGGGTCCGGTCCGGTGCGCACGACGGTGACCCGCTCCGGCGGCTTGCCGCCCCGGGACGTGGCGATCGCGGCATACGACTCGTTGGTGGACGTGACCCGGTCGGCGGTCCGGAAGGTCATCCGCTCGAGGAAGAGCAGGCCGCGCAGGAACGCGCGCCGCCCGGTCGGGAAGCGCGACTCGAACAGCTCCGGGCACAGGTCGTGGTGGTCGAAGACGAAGCGCGTCCCGTCGAGGACGCGCAGGGCCCACGCCAGCGGCCAGAAGATGTCCGGCGGGTTGCAGGCCTGGACGACTCGGAACGCGCCGCTGCGCCGGGCGCGCAGGGCCAGGCGCGCGGTGGCGAGGAAGGAGTACGCGTACTCGGTGATGAAGCCGATCGCTCCCCCGCCCGGCGCGTACGGCCGGTAGGCGAGGATGCGCACGCCGTCGACGACCTGCGAGGCGCCGGTCCCGTGGCCCTGCGGGCACACGACGGTCACGTCGTAGCCCGCCCCGGTGAGCGTCTGGCACTCGAGCCAGACCCTGCGGTCGAAGGGCACGGGGAGGTTCTGGACGATGACCAGGACGCGGGGCCGCGCCGAGCCGCTGCCGCGTCGTCGGCTCACCAGGCCACGCCCTCGTAGGACTCCAGCGCCTCGACGTCGGCACCGAGCCGGCCGTGCAGGTCGATGACCAGGGCGGGGCGGCTGGCCGCGAGCGCCCGCAGCGCCACCGGGTCGGAGGACGAGACGAGGACCACCTCGGCACCCTCGAGCGCCTCCTCCGGGGTCTGCGCCAGCAACCGGTTGACGTGCGCCAGCTTGCTCTGCAGGTGGCGCAGGTTCGCACCGACCAGCTTGTCGGGGTTGACGATCGGGTCATAGATCCGCACGTCGAGGCCCTTGCCGACGAACCGCTCGGCCACCTCGAGGTTGGGGCTCTCGCGCAGGTCGTCGGTGTCCATCTTGAAGCTGAGTCCGAGCATGCAGACGCTGCGCCGACCGGTCTGCAGCACGCGGTCGACGACGGCCCGGACCGCGATCTCGTTGCTCACCATGGCCGAGCCGACCATCGGGATCTCGACGCCGCTGACCCGGGCGAGGCTCTGCAGGGCACGCAGGTCCTTCGGAAGGCACGACCCGCCGAAGGCGAAGCCGGGACGCAGGTAGGACGGTGCGATGTTGAGCTTGCGGTCCTCGCAGAAGATCTCCATCACGCGGCGGCTGTCGACCCCGTGGGCGGCGAAGACGCGGCCCATCTCGTTGGCGAAGGTGACCTTGACGGCGTGGAACGCGTTGCAGGCGTACTTGAGTGCCTCGGCCGAGGCGACGTCGACGTGGTGGATCTCCATGCCCAGGAAGGCGAACAGCTCGCCCATCGCCGCGCGGGTGCGGGTGTCCGCCGTTCCGACGACGACGAACGGCGGTGCGAAGAAGTCCTCGACGCCGCAGCCCTCGCGCAGGAACTCGGGGCACATCGCCGTGCCGACCTCCCAGCCGTCCGGCAGGTCGCCGTCGAAGACCGGCGCCACGACGCCGGCGACCGTGCCCGGCGGGACCGTCGAGCGGACGACCACGGAGTGCATGCCCGATGCCGGCGGCGCGGCCACCTCCATGGCCTCGCGCAGGTCCGTCACCGCTCGCGAGATGTAGGTCAGGTCGGTGTCGCCCCGGGGGGAGGACGGCGTGCCCACGCACAGGAGCGAGACGTCCGCGCCCTCGACGGCGAGCCTGGCGTCGGTCGTGGCCTGGAGACGGCCGGCTGCGACGGAGTCGCGCACCAGCTCGTCGATCCCCGGCTCCACGACGGGGCTGCGGCCCGAGGCGATCGCCTCGACCTTCATGGTGTCGACGTCCACCCCGACGACGTCGTGGCCCCGCGACGCGAGACCCGCGGCCGTGACCGTGCCGACGTAGCCGAGACCGAAGACAGCAACCTTCATGAGCTTCCCCTCCCACTGGAGACTTCATCGAACCGCGCGGCAGCGTGGGGCGGGTCGTCCCGATGCGGAAGCGTGGAGTAGGCCAAATGGTGGAGGCGTCCCCCGGCGCGAACGGCCTCCGGTACCAGGCGGGTCAGGGCGCGACCGGCGAGCGGTCAGCGTGCGCTCAGGACCCGTCCAGCGGCTGCAGGCGCAGCAGGCGGACGACCGGCCGGGTCACCCTGGCCGGCACGGGCAGCAGCCCCAGCGCGTCGCGCAGGACGCGGCCCCCGACGAGCCGCAGGAGCAGGACGTTGACCAGCACGGTGACCGCCCCGAGCAGGGCGAGGCCGAGCCAGACCGACGGGACCCGGGACGTCCAGGTGGACACGAGCGCGCCGACGGCCAGGGTGACCGCCGTCGGGACCAGCGCCGTGACGAAGGGCCGTGCGACCCGGGCGGGGCGCATCCCGAGGAGCCGGCCGACGAGCACCCAGCGGGCCACGGTCGCGACGGTGGCGACCACGAGGAAGCCGAACGCGACGGCGGGCAGGCCCCAGCGCACCGCCACCACCGTGGTGGTCAGCGTCAGGGCGTCGATGACGACGGCATACGCGAGCCACGTGCCCGGCCGCCCCAGGCCGTAGAACAGCCCGTGGTCCACCATCGCCCCGAGGGTGATGACGGCGGCCACGGACAGGGCCTGGGCGGGCACGACGCTCGCCGTCCACTGGCTGCCGAAGACCAGCGGGATCGACTGTGGTGCCGTCACGGCGATGAGCACCATGAGCGGCGACACCACTCCGTACGCGACGCCGAGCGCCTTGAGGTACGACTCCGCCAGGCGCTCGGGGACCTCACGGACCTTGGCGAACACCACGGTCGAGACCGGCACGAGCGAGCCGGCGGCGAGGTCCTGGGCGACCTGGACGACCCGCTGGCCGACGTTGAGCTGCCCCATCGCGGCCGGGCCGAGCACCACCGTCACGACGAGGCTCTCTGCCCACAGCCGCCCGGTCCCGACGAAGTCCACGCTGGAGACGCGCACGCCGAACGCGGCCATCTGGCGGAACTTGCGCGGCGAGAACGCCAGGCCGGGCAGCCACCGGACGCTCCACCACGCGAGCACGGCGATCACCCACTGCGTCACGACCACCTGCGACACCAGGGCCCAGACGCCACCGCCCGACACGGCCACGCCGATCGCGACCACCTGCCCCGAGATCGCGGCGACGAGGCTCTGGACGGCCACGGCGCGGAAGCGCAGGGCCCGGCGGAGCAGCGCGAGGGGGACCCCGGCGAGCACGGTCGGCACCACCGACAGGATGAGCACCCGCAGGACCCCGACCAGGGCCTCGCTCCGGAACGCGGCGCCCACGAGCGGGCTGCCGACCCAGAGGGCGCCGGACAGGCAGGCGCCCGCCACCACCGTCGTCCAGAACGCGGTGCTCAGGCTGCGTCGGTCGGAGTCCTCGCTCTGCAGCAGGTAGGTCGAGAACCCGACGTCCGACAGCAGGTAGATGATCGGGATGAAGGTGGACGCGGCGGCCACGACACCGAAGTCGCGTGGGGAGACGTGGTGCGTCAGCACGATGAGCGTCGCGAAGGCGCTGAGCCGGACGAGCCACTTCTGGACCGCCAGCCACAGCACCCCGGACGCGGCCGCCCGCCCGAGTCCCACCGGCTCGGCCTTCTCGTCGACGCTCACGACCACACCGGACCCAGCATGCACGAGGTCATGCCGGCACCATCACCCCTGGCGTTCCACGGCCTGCCGCAGCACGTCGGCGACCCGCTCCTGCTGGCCACGCGTGATTCCCGGGAACAGCGGCAGCGACAGGATCTGCCGCGCCGCGCGCTCGGCCACGGGGAACCGGCCGGGCCCGTACCCGAGGTGGCCCATGGCCGGGGTCAGGTGCACCGGCGTCGGGTAGTGCACCCCCGCGCCGACGCCCTCCTCCTGGAGGCGGCGCAGGACCTCGTCCCGGCGGTCGACCCGCACGACGTAGAGGTGCCAGACGTGCTCGTTGCCGGCCAGCGTCGCAGGCAACCGCACGCCCTCGGTGCCGGCGAGCAGCTCGTCGTAGACCGCCGCGGCGGCCCGACGCTCGGCGTTCCACCCGCGCAGCCGTGCGAGCTTGGCCGACAGGACCACAGCCTGGAGGGTGTCGAGCCGGGAGTTGAACCCGACCACGGTGTGCTCGTACTTGGCCGGGCTGCCGTGGGCGCCCAGCAGCCGCACCGTCGCGGCGACCTCCTCGTCGTCGGTCACCACCGCGCCTGCGTCACCGTAGGCACCGAGGTTCTTGCCGGGGTAGAAGCTCGTCGCCGCCACGTCGCCGAAGGTCCCCGCGGCCTTGCCGTGCCGCGTCGCCCCCTGCGACTGCGCGCCGTCCTCGACGACCCGTATGCCGCGCTGCGCCAGCGTCGCCGGCAGCTGCTCGAAGGGGGCGACCTGCCCGAAGAGGTCGACCGGCACGACGGCCCGCGTGCGGGCGGTCAGCGCCCCCTCCACCGAGGCGGGGTCGAGAAGAAGCGCGTCGTCGTCGACGTCGGCGAACACGGGCGTGCCGCCGGCACGCAGCACGGCCTCGGCCGTGGCGATGAAGGTGTTGGCCGGCAGGACGACCTCGTCGCCGGGGCCGACCCCGACCGCGCGCATCGCCAGCTCCAGGGCGTCGGTGCCGTTGCCCACGCCCACGCACGCACGGGCGCCGGTGAACTCGGCATACGCGCGCTCGAACGCCCCCACGGCCTTCCCGCCGATGAAGTCGCCGGTCGAGAGCACCTCCGCGAAGCCCTGGGCGACCTCCTCCGCCACCTGTGCGTGCTGCACCGACAGGTCGACGAGGGGCACCCCGGCCCGCTGCTCGGCGCCCATCAGGCTGCCCTCAGGCCGGCCGCGTCGCGGACGCAGTCGACGACGTGGTGCTGCTCGGCCTCGGTCATGGTGTGGAACATCGGCAGGATGAGCGTGGAGTCGGTGAGCCGCTCGGTCACGGTGAGGTCCCCCCTCGGGTGGTCGGAGTACGCAGGCTGGCGGTGGGCGGCCATGATCCCGGCGCGGGCCGAGACGCCCTGGTCGGCGAGCCGGGCCAGGAGGTCGTTGCGGGACAACGGGAAACCGGGATCGAGCTCGACCCAGAACGACTGGAAGTTCGAGGTGCCCCACTCGGGGTCGCGCACGGTGCGCAGCCCCGGCACGTCGGCGAGCATGGCCTGGTAGGCCTCGGCCAGCTCGCGCCGGCGCGCCACCATGGCGTCGAGCTTGCCGAGCTGGACGAGTCCGACCGCGGCCTGGATGTCGGTCATGCGGAAGTTGAAGCCCACCTCGAGGTACTGCTCCAGCACCGGCTGCCGGCTGGCGTGACGGGCGGCGGCGCTCACGCTCATGCCGTGCTCGCGCTGGCGGCGGGCGCGCTCGGCGAGCTGCGCGTCGGTCGTCGTGAGCATGCCGCCCTCACCTGTGGTGAGCAGCTTGCGCGGGTGGAACGACCACGCCGCCAGGTCGGAGGACACCCCCACGGGCTGGCCGCGGTAGCTCGACCCCGCGGCGCAGGCGGCGTCCTCGACGAGCGCGACCCCTCGGGCGTCGCAGAGCTCGCGCAGGGGCTGGACGTCCGCAGGCATCCCGCCCTGGTCGACGACGACCACGGCCCTCGTCCGGTCGGTCAGGACCGCCTCGACGGTGCGCAGGCTGAGGTTGCCGTCGAGCGCCTCGACGTCGGCGAACACCGGCTCGGCGCCGACGTAGCGGACGCAGTTCGCGGTGGCGATGAAGGAGAACGACGGCACCACGACCTCGTCGCCCGGGCCCACCCCGAGCAGGTGCAGGGCGAGGTGGAGGGCGGTCGTGCACGACGACACCGCCACGCCCTCGGCCACGCCGACCCTGGCGGCGAAGGCCGACTCGAACTCGGCGACCCGCGGCCCCTGGGCCAGCCAGCCGGAGGCGACGACGTCCGCGGCGGCCCTGGCCTCCGCGTCGTCGAGCCACGGTCTCATCACGGGGATCATGCGGTACGCACCTCAGCTCCAGATGTCTCGGTGGACGTTCAGGACCACGCGGGACCCGAACGGGTCGATCTTGATGGGAAGCTCCTTCATCGCGGCCAGGCGCTCGCGCACCGCGCGCTGGCGCTCCAGCGGGCAGACGACGAGCAGGAACCCGCCACCGCCGGCGCCGGTCACCTTGGCGCCCGTCGCGCCACCGGCCAGGGCGGACTCGACCGCCTCGTCGATCTGGCTGTTGGACACCCCGGAGGCGAGCTCGCGCTTTGCGGCCCAGCTCTTGTTGAGCGCCACGCCGAGCGCGTCGACGTCGCCCTCGCGCAGGCCGGCGGAGGCCTCGGCCGCGAGCTCGCGCAGCTGCACGAGCTGGGAGATGCGGTCGCCGATGTTGGCCTTCTGCTCGCCGAGGATGTTGTCGGCCTTCCGGGTCGTGCCCGTGTAGAAGAGCAGCAGCTCGTCCTGCACCTGGCGGCGGACCGGGGACGCGAGGTCGAGCTGGTCGACCACGACGCGGTCGCCGGGGCCGAAGTGCAGGTCGCAGATCCCGCCGTACGCGGCGGCGTACTGGTCCTGCTTGCCGATCGGCTTGCGGCAGCGGTCGATCTCGATGGCGCAGGCCCGGTCTGCGAGCTCCTCGGCCGTCACCTGCCGGCCCTTGTAGGCGAACAGCGCGTGCAGCAGGCCCACGGTCACCGCGGACGAAGAGCCGAGCCCCGAGCCCGCGGAGGGGATGTCCGCCAGCGTGGTGATCTCGACACCCCCGCGCACTCCGGTCATGTGCATCGCCTCGCGCACCAGCTCGTGCTGCAGGTCCTCCACGCGCGAGACGACCTCCTTGGCGGAGTAGTTGACGTACACGTCGTCGTCGAACCGCTGCTTGACGACGACGTACACGTACTTGTCGATCGCCGCGTTGAGGACCCGACCGCCGTGCTCGCGGTAGAAGTCGGGCAGGTCGGTGCCACCGCCGACGAGGCCGACCCGCAACGGGGTCTGGGTGATGATCATGCGCTCGCCCTCGCTCCCCACTCGGCCCGCGCGCGCTCGAGCGCCTGCGGGGTGCCGATGTCCAGGAACCAGCTGTCACCGATCGAGACCGCCCGTGCCCGCCCCACCAGCCTGGGCAGCAGGTCGAAGCCCACGTCCCGCGGCAGCGGCTCGGGCACCTCCTCCAGGACCTCGGGGCCGAAGGCGTACATGCCGGCGTTGGCCAGGTCGCTGCGCGGCACCGCCGGCTTCTCCACGAAGCCCACCACCCGGCCGTCGACCACCTCGACGATCCCGCACTCGGACGGGCGCGGGGTGCGGAACACCGTCAGGGTCGCCACGGCTCCCCCGGCGGCTCCCTCGGGGTCTCCCCCGGCGCGGTGCGCGTCCACCAGCACGCGCAGGTCGAAGTCGGTGAGGTTGTCGGCGTTGAGGACGAGGAACATGTCCTCGCCGTCGAGGAACTCGCGGTTGCGCACCAACGTGCCGGCGCTGCCGAGGAGGACGGGTTCGTGGGCCAGGTGCACGAGCGGGCCCGCGGTGCGGCCGGCCACGTGGGCCGCGACCTGCTCGGCGAGGTGGTGGGTGTTCACCAGCACCTCGTCGACGCCGGCCGCCGCCAGCGCGTCGAGCCACGTGTCCAGGAGCGTGCGGCCCGCGACCTCGACGAGGCACTTGGGGACGGCGTCGGTGACCGGGCGCAGGCGGGTCCCCAGCCCCGCGGCGAGCAGTACGGCCTTCATGCTCCGGTCCCCTCTCCTGGCGTCGGGCGTGCCCGGCCCGGGCGGGCCGCGTCCCCCGTGTCCACCAGCTCCCTTTCGCTGTGGTCGCGGCAATCCTTCCGCCGTGAGTCGCAGGGCACCTCAGCCATTTGCTGAAGGCCGGAGCGGGCCGACGGCATGAGGCGCGGTGGCGCCAGCAGCACGCGGCGCCTCACCGCGGCGCGTGGTGGCGCCGCCGCACGACGCGCGTCGGCGCGGCCGGCGGTCCTCAGTAGCCGCGGTACGTCCAAGCCCGGCGTCGCGCCCACCAGCGACCCCGCTCGCGCGCCATGAAGGCGACGTCACGGGCACCGAGCCGGTGGCCGCCCTCCAGGGTCCGGTAGAGCGGGAACCGCTTCACCTCGGGCCAGCACTCCGCGGCGAACGCGAGCAGCTCGGTCCGCTCCTCGTCGGTGCCGGTCCCGGTGCTGCGCAGCAGGACCCGCCCCGGGGCCGACCGCGTCAGGGCGCTGCGGTCGTACTCGCGCCCCGCGGTCCACAGGGCCTCCCAGGCGAGCTGGCGGTGCACGGTCGTCGACAGGTTCCTGACCTCGGAGAGCCGGTGGCCGTAGCGCTCGAGCACCTGCTCGAAGACGGCCCTGCGCTGCACGAGGTCGGCGAGCGGGTCCACCCCGGTGCTCATGTTGGTGCCGTGCCGGCGGTGCAGGGCCTGGTCCACCCCGCGGAGGAACCCGACGTCGGCGTGCGCCGCGAAGCGCATGAACAGCTCCATGTCCGCTGCCTTCGGCAGGTTCGGGTCGTAACCGCCGAGGCGGTGCTGCAGCGACGTCCGGGCGACGACCTCCGGGGTGACGATCGGGTTCTCCGCCTGGCGGAAGCGGTGCTCCAGCCACTCCCGGCCGCCGATGACGGACTCGCCCCGCAGGTGCGTGCGGGGCGGGGGCGTCGGGACACCGTCGGTGAACCACGCCGCCCTGCCGTACACGAAGCCGACCTCGGGGTGGGCGTCCAGCAGGTCGCAGGCCCGGCACAGCGACCCCGGGGTGGCCAGGTCGTCGGCCGACAGCAGCGTGCAGTAGTCGCCGTCCGCCCACTCCATCAGGCCCTCGTTGAAGGTCGCGATGTTGCCCCTGTTCTCCTGGTGCAGCCGCACCTCGACCCGGGGCTCGCGGGCGGCGATCCGGGCGGCGACCTCCGCGCTGTCGTCAGGCGACGCGTCGTCGATGATCAGGACGCGGACGTCGACCCCGGGCTGGTCCTCGAGGACGCTGGCCACCGCGTCCTCGAGGAACCGGCCGTAGGCGTAGCACGGGATGACCACGCTGACCGAGCTCATACCCCTGTCCCCTCTCACCCGGTGCTGAAGACGATGTCGACCCAGTAGTTCGTCGCCTTGTACGAGTTGTTCGGGAACGTGCTGCTCGCGCCGTAGGCGTAGACGCCGTTCCCACCGTTCGAGCCGTTCTTCAACGCGTGCAGTGGCGGGTTGTCGACACCGGCCGAGCTGAAGTACTGGCTGTCGGCGGCGTAGCGGCCGACCGGCGCGAAGTACGACGCGACGTAGACGGTGCCGGCAGTGACGGCGACGGGTGTCGCGAACGTCACCTGCTGCCAGCCCGAGGCGGTCTCGCCGGTGAAGGTGGCGAACGCCAGCTTCGTGCCGGTCGAGCTCCACAGGTTTCCCACGTGGGTACCGGTGTTCGCCGAGCCCTTGTAGAACCGGATCCCGGTGACGAAGCCACTCACGTCCGACTTGAACTTCACCCCGACCTCGACCGAGGACGTGTCGGTGCTGCTCGCAGTCCCCGGTGTCGCCGTGGCCGCCCAGATGGTGCAGGCCGTGCACGTCACCGACTTCGGCGTGACCGCGTTCGAGGCGGCCGACGCCGGGCCGGTGCCGACCGAGTTCGTCGCGGTGACCGTGAACGTGTACGTCGTGCCGTTCACCAGGCCGGTGATCGTGGCCGTGGTGGCGGGCGGGTTGCCGGTCACCGTGGTCGTGGCCTGGGCGGTGGTGCCCACGTAGGGCGTGACGGTGTAGCTCGTGATGGCGCTGCCGCCGTTGGACGGCACACCCCAGCTCACGACCGCGCTCGCGTTGCCGGCGGTGGCCGTCACGCCCGTGGGGGCACCGGGGGCCGTCGCCGCCGCGTTGCTGAAGACGGCGTCGACCCAGTAGTTGGAGGCGTTGTACGAGTTGGTCGGGAAGGTGCTCGTGCTGCCGTAGGCGTACACGCCGTTCCCGCCGCTCGTGCCGTCCTTGAGGGCGTGCAGCGGTGGGTTGTCCACCGCCGAGCCGAAGTACCCGGAATCGGCGGCGTAGTGGCCGACGGGCGCCAGGTAGGACACCACGTAGACGGTGCCGGCGGTGATGGTGACGGGCGTCGAGAAGTACGCCTGCTGCCAGCCCGAGGCCGTCTCGGAGGCGAACGTCGCCGACGCGAGCCTGGTCCCCGTGGAGCTCCACAGGCTGCCCACGTGGGTGCCCGTGTTCGCGGTGCTCTTCCAGAACCGGACGCCGGTGATGGTGCCGGCCACGTCGGAGGTGAACTTCACCCCGAGCTCGACCGAGGAGGTGTCACCGGAGTCGCCGTTCGTCGGCGTGGCGGAGCTCGACCAGATCGTGCAGGCGCTGCACGTCACCGGGGCGGGCGTCACGCTGTTCGAGGCGGCCGACGCCGGGCTCGTGCCGACGGAGTTCGTCGCCGTGACCTTGAAGGTGTATGCCGTGCCGTTGGTCAGGCCGCTCACCGTGGTCGACGTCTGCGGCGGGCTGCCGCTCACCGTGGTCGCCGTCTGCGCGGTGGTACCGACGTAAGGCGTGACCGTGTACGAGGTGATGGGGCTGCCGCCGTCCGCGGGCGCCGCCCACGTGACGGTGGCACTCGAGTCACCCGCCGTCGCCGTCACGCCGGTGGGCGCGGACGGAGCGCTGGCAGCGGTCGTCGTGCTGAAGACGACATCCACCCAGTAGTTCGACGAGTTGTAGGTGTTCGACGGGAAGGTGCTCGAGCCGGCGTACGCGTACACGCCGTTCCCTCCGCTCGTCCCGTCCTTGAGGGCGTGCAGCGGCGCGTTGTCCACGGCTGCCGTGAAGTAGCCGCCGTCCAGGGCGTAGCCGCCCGCGGGGGCGAAGTACGACGCGACGTACACGGTCCCGGCGGTCACTGCCACCGGGCTGGCGAAGCTGACCTGCTGCCAGCCCGAGGCGCTCTCACCGGTGAAGGTGGCCGACGCCAGCTTCGTGCCCGTCGACGACCACAGCGAGCCGACGTGCGTGCCGGTGTTCCCCGAGCCCTTGTAGAAGCGCACGCCCGAGACGTAGCCGGACACGTCGGAGGTGAACTTCACACCGAGCTCGACCGACGAGGTGTCGGTGACGCTGGCAGTCGCCGGGGTCGCCGTCGAGGGCCAGATGGTGCAGGGCGTGCAGCTGGTCGGGGCGGCCGGGGTCACGGTGTTGGAGGGCAGCGAGTCTGCGCTGGTGCCGACGGAGTTCGTCGCGGTCACCGTGAAGGTGTAGGCCGTCCCGTTCGTGAGCCCTGTGACCGTCGCGGTCGTCGCCGGCGGCGTACCCGTGACCACGGTGGCCGCGAGAAGCGTGCTGCCCGCGTGCGGTGTCACGGTGTATGCCGTGATGGCGCTGCCGCCGTTCGGGGGCGCGGTCCAGCTGACGGTCGCCGAGGCGTTGCCCGCCGTCGCCGTCACGCCCGTGGGCGCGCTCGGGACGGTGTTGCTGCTGGGCGTCACCGGCGCCGACGCTGCCGAGGCCGGGCCGGTCCCGACGGCGTTGGTGGCAGTCACCGTGAACGTGTACGTCGTGCCGTTGGTCAGTCCGGAGACCGTGCCACCGGTGGCCGGCGGGGTGCCGGTCACCGTGGTGGTCGGCTGCGCCGTCGTGCCGATCCAGGGCGTGATCGTGTACTGGGTGATCTGGCTCCCGCCGTCGGACGGCGCGGTCCAGGTGAGGCTCGCCGACCCGTTGCCGGCCGTGGCCACGACGTTGGTGGGTGCCGACGGGGCGGTCGGGGGCTGGGGCGTGACCGCCGGGGAGGCCGCCGACTGCGGACCGGTCCCGAGCGCGTTGGTCGCCGACACCGTGAACGTGTAGGTCGTCCCGTTGCTGAGCCCGGTGACCGTCGCCGTGGTCGCGGGCGGGGTGCCGCTGACGGTGGTGGGGGTGAGCGCGGTCGTGCCCACGTACGGGGTGACCGTGTAGCTCGTGATCGGGCTGCCGCCGTCCGCCGGTGCGGTCCACGTCACCGTCGCGGTGCCGTTGCCCGCCGTCGCAGCCACACCGGTGGGCGCGCCGGGCACCGTCGCGGTGACCGTCGCGAACACCGGGTCGACGTAGTACCCCTCCGAGTTGAACGTGTTGGTGGGGAAGGTCATCGACGAGCCGTAGATGTAGACCCCGTCGCCGCCGCTCACCCCGTCACGCAGCGCGTGCAGCGGCGGGTTGTCCACGCCGGAGGCGGCGAAGTACCCGGTGTCCGCGGCGTAGTGACCAGCGGGGGCGAAGAGCACGGCGACGTACACCGTGCCTGCGGTGATGGAGACCGGCGTCGAGAAGTTCACCTGCTGCCAGCCCGACGCCGTCTCGTTGAGGAAGGTCGCCGAGGCCAGCTTGGTGCCCGAGAGGGTGTACAGGCCACCGACGTGGGTGCCGGTGCCGGTCGGGCCCTTGTAGAAGCGGATGCCCTGGACCTGACCGTTGACGTCCGAGGTGAACTTGGTGCCGAGGGAGATCGAGCCGGTGTCACCCTCGTCGAGGGTGTTGGGCACGGTCGTCGGCGTCCAGATGGTGCACGGGTTGCAGACCACTGGCGACGGCGTGACCGCGTTGGAGGCTGTCGACGCCGGCCCGGTGCCGACGGCGTTGGTGGCAGCGACCGTGAACGTGTACGTGGTTCCGTTGGTGAGCCCCGCGATCGTGGCGCTCGCATCCGCCGACCCGCCGGGGACCGTGGTGGGCGTCTGGGCGGTCGTGCCGACGTACGGCGTGACGGTGTAGGACGTGATCGCGCTGCCACCGTCCGACGGGATGGTCCAGGACACCTGGGCGGAGCCGTTGCCCGGCGTGGCCGTGACGGACGTCGGCACGCCGGGGACAGTGGCCGCCCCGGTGTTCGGCGTGAACATGGGGTCGACCCAGTAGTTGGTCGCCGTGGCGCCTGCTGTGGGGAAGCCTGCGCCGCCGCGGGACAGCCCGTTGAGCGTCCCGTTGACGTTGCGCAGCGCGTGCAGCGGTGGGCTGTCGACAGTGCTGTACGTGTAGGGGTTCGGCGACGGGTTCGGGTAGAAGTAGGCGTCGTCGCTGGACGTGTGCCCGTTGGGGGCGTAGTAGGAGACCACGTAGACGCTGTTCGCGTTCACCTGGACCGGCGAGGCGAAGGTCACCTGCTGCCAGCCGGTCGAGGTCTCGTTCGTGAAGGTGGCGGAGGCGAGCTTCGTCCCCGACGACGTCCAGAGGCTGCCCACGTGGGTACCCGTGTTCGTGCTCGCCTTGTAGAAGCGCACCCCGGTGACGTAGCCGGAGACGTCGGACTTGAACTGCACCCCGACCTCGGTCGCCGTGGCGCTGCCGGAGTCCGCCTTTTTCGGGGTCAGGCCCGTGCCCCAGATCGAGCAGGTGCAGCCGACGTTGAGGACCACGCCCGGCTTCGGCGTCTCGAGGTTGCCGCTGTCGTCGACGGCCCGGGAGCGCAGCGTCGTGCTCGGGCTGCCGTGGGCGTTCCAGGTGTACGACCAGCTCGTCGTCCCCGTCGCGGGGTGCCAGGTGGCCCCGTTGTCGGTGGACACCTCGACACCCGCGACGACACCCCCGGTGTCGCTGGCCGTGCCCGTGACGGTGACCTTCCCACCGTCACCGACGGTGGTGGAGGGCGCCGGTGAGGTGATGGTCGACGTGGGCGGCGTCGTGTCGGTGGACGGTGTCGCGGCCACCAGCCCGGACAACAGGGCCCACGGCTGGGCGTTCATGTCGGCCAGCAGGTTGACGGTCGCCTGGCGCATGTTGGTGTCGGGCGTGAGCGTGGGGTCGGCGAGCCCCCAGGACCACTGCACCGTACCGGCACCGAAGACCAACGCACCGCTGCTCGCCCGGTAGAGCGTCATGTTGTGCGTGGCCGTCCCGGGGCTCTGGGTCGTGCTGCCGTAGTCCGTGAAGATCTCCGCGCTCGTCGAGGTGGTGGACGAGAGCCGGAACGACCCCGCGGGACGGAAGGTGTTGTCGGGATCGGAGTCCCACTCGTAGCCGAGGGTGCCGAGGCCGGATCCCAGGGTGAGGGTCTGCCCGCTCGTCAGGTTGGCCACACCGGTGTTCCGCCAGAACCGCAGCTTGGAGTACGTCGACGGCACCTGGATGTCGGTGGTGCCGGAGTTGACGAGGAACAGCTGCCCGGTCAGGGCGTTCTGGGGCCTGCCACCGTTCGCCGGGGGGCTGAACCGCGGGTCCTCCCACGTCCCGGTCCACTCGACCGGGTCCACCTGCCCGTCGTAGTGGGTGTCCTTGTAGCAGACCAGCGTCCGTCCGGCCGTGCTCGTGCCGTCGAAGCTCGGCTCGAAGCGCGTCTTCCAGAAGACCTCGTTGCCCGAGAAGAAGGCCAGGTTCACGCCGGCGTCACGCGCGGCCTCGACGTTGGCGCGCTGGATGCCCGACCAGTACTCGTCGTGCCCGGTCGACATGAAGACCTTGTGGTTCTGGATCAGGGTCCGCGCACCTGTCGTCGACATGTCGACACCGGTCGTGTACGAGACGTCGTACCCGTTCGCCTCGAGGAAGCGGATCATCGGGTACTCGCTGTACATCAGCCAGCTCCGGCCGCCCTGGTCGTCCTCGGCCGTGTGGAACGGGCGGTTGTACGACACCTTCGACGCACCCTTGTAGACCGCAGGGCTGCCCGGCGGGCAGTTCGAGAGGGTGCACTGGTAGAGGCTGTTGCCGCCGTACGTGTTGTACGCCTGCCACGTCTCGTCGGAGGTCTGGAACAGGACGTCGGAGTGGCTCGCGTCGTTGCGGACGACGAAGACGATGTGGCTCGACCCCTTGCCGTCGTCGCGGATGAGGTGCGCGATGTAGACGCCGGACACGGCGGTGGTGGGCACCGTCCACGAGGCCGACACGGCCCAGTTGCCACAGTCGAACATGCCGGTGCCGTCCTGCACGGTCAGGCAGCTCGGCTGGCTCTGCGGCTGGGTCGCCGAGGGCGCCAGGCCGGCGACCAGCTTGCGGGCACCGTTGCCCTGGTAGTAGCCCATCCGCAGGATGTCGAAGTGGTACGCGTAGGTGGACTTCACCTTGAACTGCACCGTGTCACCGGGTTGGACGCTCATCTGCGTCGCGAAACCCTGGATGGTGGCGTCCCCCGCCCCCGTGATCTGCCAGTCCGACGTCGGCGTCCCGGTCTTGCTGTTCTCGCACGCGATGGCGTTGACCACGGGCGGTCCGCACGGGTCGGCGGCGGACGCGGACGTCGCGACCACGAGCTGCAGCGGCACGAGGACGGTCGTGGCGACAGCCACGGCCAGGGCGAGGGCGAGGGCGCCGAGGCGACCACGACCCACTGAGCGACCCGAGAGTCCGGGGGAAGCTGACGCGCTCATCGGGGGACCTTCCGACAGGGTGGGACGACGGCTGACCGGTGGTCAGCCGTGGGAGACGACGTTGTTGCGGCTCACGAGGCACCGGCCTTCAGTGCGCGGCCGGCCGCGACCTCCTCGCGCAGCGGGCGCCACCACTCGACGAGCTCGCGCAGGCCGTCCTCGAGCCCGACCTCGGCGGTGAACCCGAGGTCCCGCCGGGCCGCCGTGGTGTCGGCCAGGCGGCGCGTGACGCCGTTGACCGCACGGTCCGGGCCGTGCTCGACGGACAGGTCGGAGTCCATGGCGCGCAGCAGGGCCTCGGCGAGGCCGAGCAGGCTCGTCTCGGTGCCGCTGGCGATGTTGTAGACGCCGTCCACGACGTCGCTGCTCGCCGCCAGGAGGTTGGCCCGGGCGATGTCGCGGGTGAAGACGAAGTCCATGGTCTGCCGGCCGTCGCCGAAGATGAGCGGCGGCTCGCCGTCGGCGATCCGCTCCATCCAGCGCACGAGCACCTCGGTGTAGAGGCCGTGGACGTCCATCCGTGGGCCGTAGACGTTGAAGTAGCGCAGCCCGACGTGGTTGAGGCCGTACATCGCCCGGAAGCTGCGGGCCATGCCCTCGTTGAAGGACTTGGCCGCGCCGTAGAAGGTGTCGTTGTTGTGGTGGTGGTGCCGCTCCCCCGTCGGGAACTCCTCCGCCAGGCCGTAGACCGACGCCGACGAGGCATACACGAGCTTGTCCACCTTCGAGCGGGCGCACGCCTCGAGCACCGTGAAGGTGCCGTCGACGAGCACCTCGAGGGCGAGTCGGGGCTCCTCGGCGCACTGGGTGATCCGGATCGCGGCCTGGTGGAAGACGAGGTCCTTGCCCCGGGTCACGTCGTGCACGAGGTCGCGGTCGCGCAGGTCGCCCTCGACGAGGGTGACCCGGCCGCTGCCGAGCGCGTCCGCGAGGTTCTCCCGCCGGCCCCGGACGAGGTTGTCCAGGACGTCGACGTGGGCCACGCCCGCCTCGAGCAGCTGGTCGACGATGGTCGACCCGATCGTCCCGGCTCCCCCGGTCACCAGGACCGTGGCGCCCTCGAGCGCGGTCATCGGCCCGCACCTGCCGCGACGAGGCCGCGCTGCGGGGGCAGGCCGGCTCGGCCGAACGGCATACCGACCGCGGCCATGGCGCCGGCACGGCGCTGGCTCTCGGTCGCGGCCTCGAGCACCGACAGCACGCGCAGCCCGGCCCAGCCGTCGGTGGCGGGGGCACGGCCCTCGGTGATGGCGGCCGCGAACTCGGCGGCCATGAGCCCGAGGGCCTCCCGCTCGGGGAGCGCCGGCGCGTGCATGTCGCCGAGCCGGTAGTTGACGTTGACGAGCCGCTTCTCGGCGGAGTCGGCACCGTCGGACGTCAGGTCGAGGTCGACCCCCCGGTCGTAGACGGACAGCCGCTGCTGAGGGTTGAGGTCGTCCCAGACCACGGTGCGGCGGCTGCCGCCGATGACCATGTGCCGGATCTTCGTCGGGCTGAGCCAGTTGACGTGGACGTTGGCGATCGCACCACCGGGCAGCGGCATCGTGAGGTAGCCCAGGCAGGAGTGGCCGTTGCCGATCGGGTCGGCACCGCGCGCGGACACCTCCAGCGGCGAGAGCCCGCCGGGGAGGACGAAGTCGAGGATCGACAGGTCGTGCGGGGCGAGGTCCCAGAAGACGTCGACGTCGGACCGCACGAGCCCGAGGTTGATCCGCACCGAGTCAACGAAGAGGATGTCGCCCAGCTCGCCGGCCTGCACGAGCGCCCGCAGGTGCTGGACCGCCGGCGTGTAGCAGTAGGTGTGGTCGCACATGAGGACCAGCCCGAGCTCCTCGGCCCGGGCGACCATCCGCTCGGCGTCGGCCCGGCTGGAGGCGATCGGCTTCTCGACCAGGACGTGCTTGCCGGCCTCGAGCGCGGCGAGCGCGATCGCGCAGTGCGTGTCGGCCGGCGTGGCGACTGCCACGGCGTCGACGTCGTCGCGGGCGAGCAGCGCCTCGAGCGAGGTCTCGATGTCGACCGTGCTGCGGGGGCCGAGGACGGCTGCCGCACGCTGGGCGTCGAGGTCGCAGAGGGCGACGACCTCCCAGTCGGGGCTGGACCCGAAGTTCCGGACCAGGTTCGGACCCCAGTACCCCGCCCCCACCACGGCCACGCGCAAGCTCATCGGACATCCCCTCTCGGCAGGGCTCCCGCGGCCCCTCTCAGGGGAATCGTCGCCGTCCGGCCGATCCCGCACCTCGGCTCTTTGCGGTAGGGCAGGGGTGCACCATCTGCACGGTGCGGACCGGCCGCCGAGGACGGCCCGGCCATCAGTAGGCCCCGGTGCCGCGCAGGACGGCCCGCGCCGTGCGGAAGAGGATCTGCAGGTCCAGCACCATCGACCAGTTGTCCACGTACCAGAGGTCGAGGCGCAGTGACTCGTCCCACGACAGGTTGCTGCGGCCGCTCACCTGCCACAGCCCGGTCAGGCCGGGACGCACCCGCAGCCGGCGCACGGCGTCAGGCTCGTAGGCGTCGACCTCGCGCTGGAGGGCCGGGCGTGGCCCCACGAGGGACATCTGGCCGGCGATCACGTTGAGCAGCTGCGGCAGCTCGTCCAGGGAGTACCGGCGCAGCAGCCTGCCGACCCGGGTGACACGGGGGTCGTCCTTCATCTTGAACATGACGTCGTTGCCGGCGTCCCGCTGCAGGGCGGCCAGCCGCTCCTCCGCGTCCACGCACATGGTGCGGAACTTGAGCATCGAGAACGGCTCGCCACGGGCGCCGACCCTGTTCTGCCGGAACAGGATCGGGCCGGGCGAGTCGACGCGGATCGCCAGCGCGATCGCGAGCCCGACCGGCAGCGCAGCCAGCAGCAGCACCGCGGTCAGCAGCCGCTCCATCGCCACCTTGAGGACCCGTCGCGCACCGGACATGACCGGGCGCTCGACGTGCAGCAGCGGCATACCCGCCGTGGGGCGGATGGACAGCCGCGGGCCGGCCACGCCCAGCAGACCGGCGGAGACCACGAGGTCCACCTCGCGCTCCTCCAGGGACCACGCGAGCCGGCGCAGCTCGGGACCGTGCAGGTCCGGGTCGCTGGACACCGCCACGACCTCGGCGTCGAAGAGGTCCACCGCCGACATGGCCTCCTCGGGGTAGCCGAACACGGGCACGCCGTTGACCTCGGACGGCACGTCGCCGGACAGGTCGAGGCCCGACACGCAGGCCGCCACGACGCGCAGGCCCTGCTCGGGCGCGCGCTGGATCTCGGCGATCATCGGGGCCACGGACCGCGCGTTGCCGATGATGACGGTCGCCTGGGTGTCGGTGCCCGCACGGCGACGGCGCCCGAGGTCGCTGCGCAGGATGCGGCGCGCGATCAGGCCGAGGACGACCAGCATCGGTGCCGCGACGAGCGGTATCGCGCGGGGCACGTCGACCCGCAGCCCGTAGGAGACCAGGCCGGCCGCGGCCACGAGGTAGCAGGCCGTGCGCACGACGGCGCGGTACTCCTCGGGCGCGGTCCCGACGTAGCGCCCCTCGTAGCCGTGCCCGAGCGAGAGGGCGCCGACCCACAGGACGGGCATGACGGCGGCCGCGACGGCGGTGCGCGTCAGCGACCACCCCGGGAACGCGAGCAGCCCGGTCACGACACCGGTGAGGACGGACACCACCACGTCGCCCGCGACGGCCCGGCGACGGTACGCGTCGGCCCACGTGGCGCGACGCCGCGACACCGCCTGTGCGCCCTCGCCGACCCGCGCCGGCGACGTGAGGCCGGCGAGGATGCGGCTGCGCCGCGTGCGCTCCGCGGCCTCGCGCGAGTGCGCGCGGGCCCGGTGGGTCCCGACGTAGGCCTCTCCGGAGAGCCGTCCCCCTGCTCGGCCGGTCCCTGCGATCTCTGCCATCTCCTGCTCCCCCACGACACTGAAGTGCGTCGCACGCTAGACCCGGCACGACGTGCCGGACACCCCTCGACGACGGTCATTCGTCGTGCTGGAAAAGGTTATGCAGCAATGGAATTCGGGAACTACTCCCCGGACCCGATGGCGGGGTGGACCTCTCGACTACACCAGTCGGCGGACCTGTCTCAGCCGTGTGGTGGAGACGCGCGACGACGGGACGACGCAACCGGAGAGCAGCACCACCAAACGCAGGGATCGACCCAACCGGGGCTCATGCCGACCGCGTGGGGCCACCCGGTGACCAGGCCGGAAAAATGGTCACTGACTAGTCACTGACCATCCGGGGGCGGCGAAATCGCCACACTCGTCGCCGACCGGGACGGCTCAGGCGGGGCTGTGGAACTTCTGCTGGGCTGCGACGAGCCCCTGCGTCACGAGCAGCTCGACGGCGTCGGCCGCGTCGCCGACGAGGAACGGCAGCTCCTTGCGCTCGGTCGGGGAGAAGTCGCGCAGCACGAAGTCGGCCGGGTCCATCCGGCCCGGCGGCCGGCCGATGCCGACGCGCACCCTCAGGTAGTCCCTGGTGCCGAGCGCGGACGAGATCGACCGCAGCCCGTTGTGGCCGCCCTCGCCACCGCCCTGCTTGAGCCGGACGTCACCGGCCGGGATGTCGAGCTCGTCGTGGACGACGACGAGGTGGTCCGGCTCGACCGAGAAGAACTTCATGAGGGCCTTGACGGGGCCGCCGGACTCGTTCATGTACGTCGTCGGCACCGCGACGACCGCACGCGGACCCGGCGCCCCACCCGGCAGCATGCCCACGCGCACCGTCGTCGCCGAGGCGCGTGCCTTGTGGCTCGTGAGCCGTGACGACCCGCGCGACGCCAGCTCGTCCACCACCATCGCGCCGACGTTGTGCCGGTTGCCGGCATACCGCGGCCCGGGGTTCCCGAGGCCGACCACCAGCCACACGTCGTCGTCACCCACGGGCGGCAAGTATGCCGGACGCCCGGTACGGCGGAAGGCCGGGCCCCCGTGGGGGAC
>NZ_JBHUYG010000014.1:0-56106 GCF_042668795.1 Pedococcus sp. NPDC057267
GCCCTGACGACGGCGGCAACCCTGCCGCCGTCCGCCCGGCCCGCCACCCGGGCCTGCGCGGCCTTCATGACCTGGCCCATCTGCGGCATACCGCTCGCGCCGGTCTCCTCGACCGCAGCGGCGACGATCTCCTCCAGCTCGGCGTCCGACAGCTGGGCCGGCAGGTAGGCCTCGAGCACGGCGTACTCGGCCTCCTCCTGGGCGGCGAGCTCGGGCCGGTTCGCCTCGGTGTACGCGGTCGCGGCCTCCTTGCGCTTCTTGGCCTCCTTGGCCAGCACCTTGAGCACCTCGTCGTCGGTGAGCTCACGGGCGGAGGTGCCCGAGACCTCCTCGTTGGTGATGGCGGTCAGGGCCAGGCGCAGCGTGCCGGCGCGGACCTGGTCCCGGCCGCGGATGGCGCTGGTGAGGTCGTCCTGCACGGTGGCCTTGAGGCTCTTGTCGCTCATGGGGCCCAGTCTCTCAGGCCGCGGCAAGCGGGTATCCGCGCGGCCTCCGGGGACATTTGCGAGGATGGCGGGCGATGATGCGAACAGTGGGCACGACGGTCGGCGGCGCGGTCGCACTCGGAGCGGGTGCGGTGGCGTACGCGGCGCTGGTCGAACGCAACTGGTTCGCCCTGCGCCGGTTCCGCGTGCCGGTGCTGCCGGCCGCGTCGGCACCGATCCGGGTGCTGCAGGTGTCGGACCTGCACCTCGTGCCGCGCCAGCGGGCCCGCATCGAGTGGGTGCGCGGGCTGGCGACGCTCGCCCCGGACCTCGTCGTGAACACCGGCGACAACCTCGCTGCCCTCGACGCCGTGCCCAGCGTGCTCGAGGCCCTCGAGCCGCTGTTCCGGTTCCCGGGGGCGTTCGTCATGGGCTCGAACGACTACTTCGCGCCGGTGCCGAAGAACCCGGCGCGCTACCTCACCCGCCGGCACGCGGAGGCGCCCCCGGGCCGCCTGCGGCTGCCCACCGAGGACCTGCGCGAGGGCATGGTCGCCGGGGGCTGGCTCGACCTGGACAACGCGCGCACGACCATCTCGGTGGCGGGCCGGGAGCTCGAGCTCGTGGGCACCGGGGACGCGCACATCCGGGCCGACCGGTATGCCGCCGTGGCCGGTCCGGCGTCCACGTCCGCCGCCCTGACGGTCGGCGTGACGCACGCGCCGTACCAGCGCGTGCTCGACCCGATGGTCGCCGACGGCGCCCGGCTGGTCCTCGCCGGCCACACCCACGGCGGCCAGCTCGCCGTCCCCGGGTACGGGGCGCTGGTCACCAACTGCGACCTGCCCACGGACCGCGTCAAGGGCCTGTCGCGCTGGTGGCCCGGTGCGGGCGCGCCGTATGCCGGTCGGGCGCAGTGGCACCAGAAGCTCGACCGGTGGGGCGAGGTCCACCTGCGTGGTGGCGACGAGTCGCAGTGGGAGGCGCCGGAGGACGCGGCGTGGCTGCACGTGTCGGCCGGGCTGGGCACGTCGCCGTACGCGCCGGTGCGGTTCGCGTGCCGCCCCGAGGCGACGCTGCTGACCCTCGTGCCGGAGACGGCCTCGGCCTGACCGGAGCCGGCCTGCGGACCCCGGCCGCCTCCCGCCGCCTCACCGCCTCACCGCCTCACCGCCTCGCCGCCTCGCCGCCTCGCCGGCATTCGTGCCGCATCGGTCACGAATCGCCCTCCGCGCGCCCGCGACAGGGCCATTCGCGCCGCATCGGGCACGAATGGTCCTCACCCGAGGATGGAGGGCCGGTCGGCCTGGCAGCCCAGCAGCCCGGCTCGTGCCGGCACGACGGCATACCGATTGGGAGGCGGCACGGGTGGTGGGCTATCCTTCACTGTCGCTGCTTGCGGACCGCGGTCCGGGGTGGCGATTGCCACGGGGTGTGGCGCAGCTTGGTAGCGCGCTTCGTTCGGGACGAAGAGGTCGCAGGTTCAAATCCTGTCACCCCGACCATTAGAAAACCGCAGGTCAGAGTGATGATGGCACTCCCTGCAGCGAACCCCAGCAGAGCGAAGATCGCCTCCTGCGAGCCCATCACGAGCCCTCAGGTTCTTGGACGGGCCCGCGTCCCTGTTCTGTCTGACCCGACTCCGGTAGTTGGAGCGTTCCGGCCAGCCCCTCGGCCATGAGGTCAGCAGCCCTCGTAAGGGTGTCGTTGAGGAGGTGCGAGTAGAGATCGAGCGTCATGGAGGCTGTCGCGTGACCGAGCAGCGACTGGACCGCCTTGACGTCCCCTGTGATCCTCAGCCACGCCGTGGCGGCGGTATGCCGCAAGTCGTGTGGACGAAGGCCCGGCTTGTCGACCAGGTCGCACGCTGCCTTCCACCCGGCGTCCCGGCGCCAGTTCCTCGAATCCAGGCGCGCGCCCTGCGGTGACGGAAACAGGGGCAGGTCTGGTCGGCCGGTCCGATGCTGCTCCACGATGGGGACCAACTCGGGGAGAACCGGCACCATCCTCGTGATCCCCCGACCGCCCTTCGTTCCCGGCAGAGTTACCCGCTTGCCCTCCTCGTCGAGGACGCGCCGACGTCGGATCGCAAGAAACAGCCGCCCATCGTCGTCCCGCACGACGTCGCGCTCATCCAGCGCAGCGAGCTCCGACCACCGCAGGCCCGCAAGAGCGAGGACAAGGGCCACCTCGTGATGTGGTGGATGCAGCGCCGCGACGAACGTCCGCAACTCCGCCAAGCTGAGCGCGACCCCCGGCGTCCCCTTCGTCCCCGGCACACGGATACCGACCGCTGGGTTGCGGGCGATCCGGCCGTCCTCCACCGCGTAGGCCAAGACCCCACGCAGCACCCGTAGCGCATCGCGCTTCGTCCGTGGCGCAGCAACCCCGCTCCTCGTCCGCAGGCCGGCCACCCACTCCTTCACCATCGCGGCTGAGATCGACGCCACCGGAATACGGCCGAAACGGCCGACGCAATACGCGTGCCAGATCGCGCGATCGTTGCGTCGCGTGGACCCCTCGACATCCCGGGTCGCCAACCACCTCTCGAACAGCTCCCCGGTGTGAACCTGCCCGCGGGACGGGTCCAGCCAAGATCCGCGATCGATCTCGGCACGCTGTTCTGTGAGCCACCGAACGGCATCGTGTCGGCGGGTGAACGTCCGTGAGTCCCGGTGACCGCGGTACTTGAGAAACGCCCGCCACGCCTTGCCGTTCGGGGTGCGGTAGACGCTCATCCCGCGCTCCGGTATCTGTACGTGGCGGACTCCCCCGGCTCCTCGGTGGACTCCACGAGCCACTGCCGAAGCACCGACTCACGCCACACCACCTTCTTGCCGATCTTCGTCCCCGGCGCGAAGTTGCCCTCCGCACGAAGGGTCCAGACCGTCCGAACACAGACGCCCAGGTACTCGGCGACTTCTTTCACGTTCATCAGCCGCTCGGGTGCGGCCAGCTGCTCCACCGTCATGGCGGACCCCTCTCAATCCGGCTTGGAAACCCTCTTCTTCGCTGCCTTGTCCTGGGCGTGCTCACGAGCCCTGGCCGCGGCCGCCTTGGCGAGAGCGACGTCTCCGGGGGTGTCCCAGCCGATTCCGGCGAACGACCAGCTGCCGACGATGAGCGTGGTTTCGGCGTCGTCGTCGGCGAGCAGCTGGGCTTCCATGGAGGCCAGGTCGACGGGTTCACCGCGACGTTGGGCGTCCGCGAGCAGGAGCTGTGCTCGGCGACGGGCGCGGCGCAGCTGGCCGAGGGTGACGGAGTAGCGGCGGGACTTGGACGCGAAGTGCCCGCGGAACCCGAGGTCGTGGACCCACTTGCCGAGCAGCCCGTAGGGCCAGTCGCGCAGCTCGACGGGGCGTCCGGCGTGGTTCCACTCGTCCTCGACGGCGCGGGCGAACTCGTCCGCGACGGTCTTGATGCGGTGCAAGTGCGCGTTGCCCTGGTCGGTGGTGTCGCTGGCGGACTTGGTCGAGTACTTGGCGAGGTAGCCGGCGACCTGCTCGGGTGCGAGAGGCTTGCCGGGGTCGTCGGTGCGGTGGCCGGTGCGGACGTGGCGGGCGTCGACCTGGGCTCCGAGTGCCAGGACACGCTCGCTGTCCCCGGCGAACATGGGTGGGGCGGTGAACCGTACGGACGCGGCGGCGTCGCGGATGAGGTCGGACAGCTTGTCGGCGTCGACGTCGGCGGGTGCGGGGCCGAAGGCTCCGTCGACTTTGGGCCCGTCGAGGCGGATGAGGGCGTGGAAGTGGATGAGCCCGCGGCGCTGGTACTCCCCGACCTTGGCGTACTGCAGCGACGCGCGGGTGTTGAGCTTGGTCTCGCGGACGGCGAGGTGCTGGGCCAGGGCGCGGCGCAGGGCGATGGTGAAGCGCCGCCAGAGTTCGGGGGCCCACCACTGCCAAACGACGTGGGAGGCGTAGTCGTAGCACTCCCAGCACAGGGGGTGCCCCAGCTGCGGGTCCTCGTCGTCGTGGAAGGCCATGCACGTGGCGGGGCGGCCGTGGGGGCAGCGCGGGTTCTTGGCGCGGGGGCGGCAGCGGCGGTGGTTGTCGCGGGTGCCGTGGACGTGCCCGAACGAGGGCGCGGTGAGGGTGGCGAACACCAGCGGGTTCTCGCTGATGGTGTCGGGGACGCCTTTGCCTCCGG
Source organism: Pedococcus sp. NPDC057267 (assembly GCF_042668795.1). Taxonomy (NCBI): domain Bacteria; kingdom Bacillati; phylum Actinomycetota; class Actinomycetes; order Micrococcales; family Intrasporangiaceae; genus Pedococcus; species Pedococcus sp. NPDC057267. The sequence continues at coordinate 4,575 of NZ_JBHUYG010000014.1, forward strand.
CGACTCCGGCGCGGATGAGGTGGAACATGTCGGCGGCGTAGATCCGGGAGCAGGACGGGCATTCCGACGCGCGGCGGTTGCCGCAGCGGACCAGGGTGGACCCGCCCGGCTCCTGGTCGGAGCAGTAGGTCGACAGGACTTCCCCGGTGGCGGCGTCGAGGGTGGTCGAGGATCCGGTGAGGTGGATCGGGTTCGCGCAGAACCCGACCCGGGTCAGTTGGTCGCTGAAGTCCTCGAAGTCGGGCGACAGCAGCCGCTTGACCACCTGCGCAGCAACAGCGGGTGACTCCAGGTCGAGGTCGAGCGCGGCGTCCTCCCCGTACCCGGCGAACGGGTTCGGAGTGGTGGCGGCGTCGACGGTCATGGGTGCGGCCTCAGCCCGCGTCCTGAAGGGCGAACAGGTCGAAGGGGTGCTGGCGGGTCTTGAGCAGGTCCCGCTCCCTTGCCGTGGCGCCCTGTCGCAGCACGGCCCGATCGACCTCGCACAGCCCACCCCAGACGCCATACTCCTCCCCCGCCGTCAGGGCGTAGTCGCGGCACTCGGCCAGTACCGGGCACGCGTCACAGAGAGTTCGGGCACGGTTCCGGGCGTTGAAGTACCCAGAGCCGCTGACGAACCATGCCTGCGGGTGGGGCGACCCGACGCACTTGCCCTCCTGCCCGATGCGAGCAAGGACGCGGCGCAGGTCCGGACGTGCGGCGAGGACGGCTTCGGTGGTCGTCTTGGTGCTGTTCATGACGCCTCCTCTTCGTGACTGGTCGATATGGCTGCGGCTGCGCGGGTGCGCGGCTTGCGCGGCTTCCGCTGCCGTGCGGGTGCTGGGGATGGCGCTGGCACAGAGGGCTCGGACGGGGTTGGAGCCCGGTCGGGGTTGAACGCGTCGAGCGGGTCGACCGGCTTCGGCGGTCGTGGCGCCGACAGGGCCGGCGACGCGGTTGTGGTGCGGGCCAAGTCGGCGATGTCGTCATCGGTCAGGTACGAGGCGCGGACGCGGCGAATGGCGCGGGTGCCCTCGACCCGGACGAACGCCACCCCGGGGGTGAGTTCGCTGATGTGGTCCGCCGTGGCACCCATGTCCCGGGCCCCTTCGCCGAGGACCATGTCGACCTGGATCGGGTTGTCCAGGCGCATCGCCACCCGGGTCGGGAACAGGTCGCGCCAGCCGACGACGTCCTTGCCCGGGTCCTGCACCGCCGCCAGGACCGTGATGCCAACAGCTCGCCCCTTGGTCAGCAGAAGGCCGAGGGCGCGGTCGATCCGGCGGACGGTGTCACGTTCGGCGAACGCCGTCAGGGCCGCGAGCTCGTCGATCACCGCGAGGATGTGCGGGTCCCGCACCCACGGCTCGTGCTTGCGGACGCCTCGGGCGGCCAGGGTCTTGGCGCGGCGGTCCATCACCGCGACGAGGTCCTCGAGCAGGTCGCACATCGCTTCGGGGGCGGAGTCCTCGAAACGGGAGAACAGCTGCAGGCCGGGCCGGAGCTCCATGCCGCCCTTGGGGTCGATGGCCCAGACCTGCACCCAGCCGTCGTTGATGGCCGGCGACAGTCCGCGCAGGAGCGACCACAGCACCGAGCCCTTGCCTGCCCCTGTCGCTCCCGCGATGAGGACGTGGGTGCCGTGCAGGTTGAACCACCACGGGGTGCCGTCCTCGTGCCGCCCGACCGGGACCCCAGCCAGGTTCACCTGGTCACCGCGCGGGAGTGGCAGCGGGGCGATGGTGGTCCTGAGGACGTCGGTGCGGTGCAGCTCGACCCAGACCGATCCCGTCCCCGCCCGGGTCACCCGCGCCTCGCGGACCCCGAACGCGACGGCCAACGCATCAGCCCTGCGGGCGTAGTCGTCCAAGGTGAGACCAGTCGGGATCGCGATCCGCAGCCGCACGACCCCTGCGGGCGTGACCTTCACGTCCTTCAGCGCGCCGTGGACCCAGCGGGCATCAGAGCCGGTGTGGTCGTGGACGACGAGCCCGACCCGGGAGGCGATGCCCCGCCACTTGCGCGGGTACGTGACCCGGACCCATGCGGCACGCAGTCGTGGGCGGACGTGGGCGGCGTAGGACTCAGCCCGCGCCACCCGCCACACCCCAAGACCGACGACCAACACTGCGACCAGCCACAGGACCGCGACGTGACCGGCATACCGGTCGAGCGCCACCATCGATGCGGCGGCCGAGGCGACACGAGGCCGGCGGACCGCGAACCGGAGCAGCTTGAACACCGACCGCACCGCGAACCCGACCAGTCGCACGACCGCTTCCAGCAACATCGGAATCGGTTCGTCGCTGCCGAACATCGGACCCCTGGGCGAACTCATCGCAGACCCCTAGGCCGACTGGCGCGCGTCCGCAGCAGCCGCCATGACCCGTGACTCCGCTGCGCCGAGGGAGGAGTAGGCCCGGAACATGCCCCGGCGCACCTCGTCGTCCGGAGCACCGGCGAACTCCCGGACCAGCTTCGCCAGCTCGGTGCGGACCCCGTCGACGCGGGCCACCTCGTGGTTCAGAACCGCGGGCAGGTCCTTGACGTCGACGTCGAACGCGTCCGCCCACGCCACCGCCTCGACCGGGCGCATCACGCTGCACCCTTCTCAGCACCGGTCGACGGCGGCTTCGCGGTGGACCCGGTGGGAGTCTTTGCGCCGGGGGCGCGCATCCCCTCCGCGCGGAACGACCACGCCAACTTCGCCCGGCTCCCCCGGTCATCGATCCAGCCTGTCAGGGTCAGTCCCACCAGCTCGACCGGCCGCAGCGGCAACCCTTCGACCCGGGGTGGCGGCACCGGCTGCTGCTCCGAGGCGATCTTCACGACGATGTCGCCCTGGCCCTTCGGCGCCTCCTCGTCTAGGTCGACCACCCGGAACTCCCACACCCGCAGACCCGTCTCCTTGTCCCGAACCTGCACATCCCCCGGCTCCCTGCCCTCGGCCTTCGCCCGCTGGATCAGGTCGAAGTCCTCCACCGCCGTCACCTCCCCACGAAAGAACGCCCCCGCCGGGAACACGTCCTCGAACCGAACCGGCATCCGCTGCTTGATCGCCATCACGCTCTCCTCTACTCCTATTTAGGACTACCGTCCTGACTTGACCAAACACTGCTTGGCGTGGTGTCGTCAAGTCCTGTAGAGGATTCATTGGTAAAGACTTGTTAAGGTAGGCGCCATATGGCCGAAGGCGTAGGCGTGAGATCCCCGAAGTACCACCGCATCGCCGACGACCTCCGCTCGCAGATTCGACAGGGACAGCTCGCTCCAGGCGATAGACTCCCGTCCGAGACCGCAACGGCGGCAAAGCATGGGACGACCGTCCCAACGGTTCGCCAGGCGATGGCGGTTCTCCGGGCCGAGGGGTTGGTCGAGTCCAGACAGGGCATCGGAACCTTCGTACGAAAGACTGAGAAATTGCAGCGCCGGTCCCGCAATCGGTATGGCGCGGCCCGTGGCCGCGACGGGCTGCTGAACAACCGATTCCGCCACAAGATCGTCTTTGCAGGCCTGCAGAAGGTTCCGGACTACGTAGCCGAGGCTCTGGGCGTCAACCGGGGACGCGCGGCCGTTGTCCGTCGACGCCATCTCTTCGACGACGCGGGGAACCTGCAAGAGATCGGGGCGAGTTACCTGCCACGGTCGTATGCCGAAGGAACGTATCTCGCGAAGCCAGCTGTCGTACCCAAGGCGCTGTTCCGCTGCGTCGAGGACATCACAGGGCGCCGCTACACCCATGCCCAGGACCAATGGGACGCCCGCCCTGCCACCGCCGAGGAAGCTGATGCATTTGGCCTAACCCTTGGCGCGTATGTGATGCACGTGCTCCACACCGCCCGCGATCAAGACGGCGGTGTGCTCGAGGTGTCCGAGTCGATCTGGCCGGCCGATCGGCTCGCCCTTGTCGATGAGTATGAGATCCCGCAACAGGACACTGGAGAGCCAGGCGGGTCCGATGTCTGAGCACGCGGCCGACAACCTGTATGCCGACCATAACCGGATGGCAAACCACTGGTGGTGGCGTCCCGGCTGGCAGATGGGAACGCAGTTCTACGCATGGCACATCACCCTTGATGGCCAAGATGATCTGCACCGCCTCATGGATGCCTACTCCGAAGCACTTCAGCCGTTCCCGACGCTGGACCCCGTTCCGCGGCAGTGGCGGCACATCACACTTCAGGGCTTGGGGCACGTCGAGGATGTCACCGATGCCGACCGGCGCTCTGCGGTTGCAGCTGTCGCGGCTCGACTTGCCCATCTCCAGCCCATCAAGTCCACCTTCGGTCGCCCCGTAGTGTTCAAAGAGGCGATCGCCCTGCCCCCGAGCAAGCCCAATACATACGCCAAACTCCGCAGAGAGATTCGCGCAGGCATAGCCGACGCGTGGGGCTTTACTCCAGAGAAGAATGAGGGCTTCCGAGCGCACACCAGCGTGGCATACAGCAACAGCAAGGCCGACGGCAGAGCCATCAGGCTGGCTCTCGACGAGGCCAACGTCTCACCCGCCACGGCAACGTTCGCGGCCGTCAGTCTCATTCGAATGAATCGCGACCACCGTATGTACGAGTGGACCACCGTGGATGCGGTCAACCTCGGACCATCGAGCCACTGAACGAAGCTATCCCGATAGGGAACGCGAGCTAGCTGTACTGACCTGACAGGTTGGTCAGCACAGCTAGCGCCGGGTTCGACGGCCGCACTGGTCAACGCGAACGGTGGACACCCCGCACAGATGCCTCGAATCGCCCGGTCTATCCCCTTGCCCGGAGGCTACCGCGCGCCTAACGTGCTCCGGAGCCGTTCCCCCTGGCCAATGATCAGTCCACGCGAACGACAGAGGATTTACCCCCTCCTGAACTTGGACGTATTGACAATTCCTCGGGCCGGGTGGGACGTTGCGAACGTCGCCACATTGCGACACGTTCACAAGGCTTTCCGGGGGGACCGGCATGGCCACCTCGATCATTCATCCGCTTCATGACGAAGGGCGGTGGCAATACGCATGCCCGGGACTATTCCGTTCCACGTGGCTGGTCGCACGATCATGGTCACACCCGAGATGTACCAGCGCCTGACCTCGCCCGACGGCTGGAAAGACCTATCCCTAGAGGAACTTGCAGACCTCGGCATCCAACCAGGTATGACCGAGCAAGGGGGGAGTCCCGTGACGGGCGAGATTCTCGACAGAGAGGAATGAACCTATGCGCAAGAACGGCGGAGCCTTTGCGATAACGATCGCGGCAGCGATGGTCCTCGCCTTCACGTCCCCGGCGGAAGCCAGGAACAGCAACCCCGACGAAGTCACGATCAACGTCGCGGGGGAAAGTCTCACCATGACCGCCGACATGGCGAGCCGAGTTCAGGACCCGGTGAAGTTCTCTCAACTCACGGTCGAGCAACTTGCGGCCGTGGGTATCCACGCCAACATGGGCCACGCCAGCGTCCACGGCGCATTCATACCTGACTCCAAGAGTGGCGGAATTCAGCCCAACAACGCCTCCGGATGCGACTGGACCAATGGAGGTGGGTCCGTCTGCATCTACGTCTTCGGAAGCGGCCTTCACGTCAGCGAGTGGGACACCAGCGCGAAGGTAGGTGCGTATCGATGCACCTATGCGAGCTACTGGATAAACAACGGGCAGTGGCTTATCACCACCGGGCCGGAGCTTTGCGGGCAGAACGGAACGTTCTGGTCCTATTGGAAGCCCAACGCCGACTACTTGGCTAACCGCTCAATTTGTAACACCTGGGTAGGCATTGCCGGCAAACCCTGCGAGACCATCACGCCCTAATCTCGTCTCTGGTCGCTCGACCTCGCTGAGCGCATTGCTGGAGCGCTGACCCGTGCGGCGCGCACCGGAAGGACGCGCTTTGCGCCCACCTCTGCGGGCCGAGCGAGCTTTCCGTCCAGCTACGTCTTGGACGTCACCATCCTCGCTGACCTGCGAGAATTGCGCCGCCTTCTGCAGGAGTAGGTGCGACCTTCTCGTGATGGCCGTCGTTGAGCTGTGCCAGGTGACGTGCGACGGATGTGTGCCACCTGATGTGCAACACCTCGCCTAGGAACCTGAGGTGTCAGCGGTCCGCGGCCGCTGGCCTTTGATGCTACGGACCGCGGCGGTGGTGGTGCGCCGGAACGTGCGGGTGTCGCCGTCGGGGAGGTCGACGCTGATGGTGGTTTCGGACGCGGTCACGGTGACGGTGTGGCCGGCGTGGGTCCGGCCCAGGGCGATCTTCTGCTCGGCGACCATGATCACTCCGGTGTTCGACGCCCGTCGCTGCACCCGGACGGGTTCGAGGGTGGGTCGTGGCGGCGGGCCGGCCAGGCGGGTGCCGCGAACGTGCTGCAGGTCCTGTGGGGTCAGCGGGTTGGGGCGGGTGCGCAGCAGTTCCCTGGTGTCGGGGTCGAAGATCATCAACAGCTCCGGTTCGATCCGCACGGACACCTGCCGCCCGGCGAGGATCTCCGCGGCCAGGACCGCGTGGTTGCCCAACGAGATGGTCCCGACCCGGTTGACCACCCGGTCGACCTCGACGGCGTCGCTGCCGTCGGGGGCGGGCAACGGCGGCGCACCGGCCGGCACCGCGCCCTGGGCGACCAGCACGCTCAGGTCTGCCACCGACAGATGCGACCGCAACGACTTGACCCGCGCCCCGTCGACGAGCAGGTGGATGACCTGGGTGTCGGCCCACACCCGCACGCTCTTACCGGCCCGGTAGGTCCCCAGCCACAACAGCTTGCCGGCCACGGTGATCATCCCGCTGGGCGGGACCACCTTGTCGAACTCCACCGGCCCCGCAGTCCCGGGCGCCGACACCCCAGACCTCGGCATCGACGACACCGCCGGCTCCTCGACCCCACCAGCTGGGTCGGGGCCGGTTGGGGTCAGGGCCGGTGGCAGCCACAGCGTCAACGCCTCCCGCTCAACTTGGGGTACCGGGGCGAACCGGTCCGCCGGGGTGACCGGGCTGTCCGGGTCCAACCCCTGGTGCGGGCGGTCGGTGTTGTACGCCGCCACCCACGCATCGACCGCGACCTGCGCCTCCTGCACGGACTCGAACGGTCCAGCCTCGGTGAGGAACTCCGGACGGAACGTGCCGTGAAACCGTTCCACCTTCCCGTTCTGGTTCGGTGACGCCGGCGCGGTCAGCAGGTGCTCGATGCCGTTGCGGCGACAGATCTTGTCGAACAACACCTCACCCCGGGACGGGCCGTACCGACTGAACCGGTCGGTGAACTGCTTGCCGTTGTCGGTGATCACCTGCTGCGGTGCCCCGTACCGGGCCAGCGCGCGTGCGAACGCCAGGCACACCGCCCTCCCGGTGGCCCGCTCCACCACCTCAGCCATCACGCAGAACCTCGAGTGGTCGTCCACCCCGGTCACGACCTTGACCTCCCGCACCTCACCGATGGTGGTGTCGACCAGCTGCACCCCGCCGACGATGTCGATACCCCACAGCTGCATCGGCCCGGGCCGCTCGAACCGGACGTACGAGGACCGCGGGCGCTTCCGTGGCCGCGGCGCGGACAGCCCCTGCCGGTGCAGGATCCGCACGATCGTCCGCACCGCCGGCACTGTCACCCCCGCGGACGGTGGGGTGCGCAGCAGCTCCAACCGGATCCGCCGGGCACCCCAGCGCGGGTGTTCTCGACGCATCTCGGCCACCAGCACCTCCACCGAGGCAGGAACCTGGTGCGGGCACGACACCGGACGATGCGACCGGTCGACCAAACCACCCAGCTGGTCACTCAGATACCGGCCCACCCACCGATGCACCGTCGAACGGTGCACCCCCACCAGTGCGGCAACCTCGCTGACCTCCGCGCCCGCCAGCACCGCCCGGACCGCGTCCAACCTCTGCTCGACAACAGACAACACAACCAGTGCCAATCCCGGCCTCCCCGCTCCAGGACGCCCCGCGGAGACGTCCCACTCAGGGTGCCGACCAGGGCGCATGTCGCACATCACCTGGCCCACCGATGTCGCACATCACCCGGCACAGGACACGTGATGGCCGTCGTGCCCCGTGAGGAGTTTCTTTACTGGTTCAAGCGCGGCTCCGCCGCGAGGCGCGGGGCCCCGCGATGGGGCCCCGCGCTCCGGGCGCTTCGCGCCCTACGCGCACCCCACCGCACCCCACGCAGACGACAAGGAAGGGTGACCATGCCAACCCCGCATGGCAACTGCTCGGTCCGGCGCTACGAAGAGCGCCGTCGCTGCGCCCAGAGCATTGATGCCCCGTCGACGAGCAGCCAGAACCCAAGCACCCCACCGCCAGCTCCTCCGCCGAACAGGCCCGCCATCAGGGCCACACGGGCGCCGTCTGGAGGATCTACCAAGGCATCTTCACCTCTTGGTCCCGTCCGCGCGACAACGCCAGTGAAGCCGACGTCGTACATGTCTGGGCATCCGCGGATCTCGAACGTACTCGGGAAACCCGGTCGCGGATCGGTCACCGCAAAGCGGTAGGCGAACTCATCCGCGTTGTTGAAGATCGCTCGAGCGCCGCAGGAGGTACGCCCGCCAGTGGCATGCACGTCCTTAACGCGAACGCGCTCCCTGGGCACTCCGTGGGCCGATACGAAGTCGATCCCGACGAGCAAAGCGCCAAGCAAGGCGAAACCGACCCCCCAAATCAGCGCCCAAAACACCGCGCGGCTCCACCAGACCTCCGTGGACGTGGGGATGTCCCCAGCCCCCCGAGGCGTCCACCGTTCCTCCACAGCCAGAACAATATGCCGCGGTAGCCCACTTCCTGGCCAGCCGCGCTTCCGCCGCCGACCCTGCGCTCCACTCTCCGCCCACCTCCGGGCCGCATCAAGGGCGCTACGCGTCACTCCGTGATGGCCTCCGGCCACCCTTGACCCACCCACTCCGGCAGGCTCCCCTGCTCCGCTATCGGGTCGGTGGCTACATGTGATCGCCCTAGGATCCGTAAGGTGACACGGGACCGATACGTAGGCATCCACAGCCTGATGGCCCGCATTCTGTACTGCACACTGCTGGCCCTTGCGATGCTGGCCACCTTGGGTGGCATGTTCGACCCCACTCCCGGGCCGGACAAGCCCGAGATTCTTCCCGGAGGCCTGTTCCTCGCACTCGAGGCCATCCTGTTCATTCGGTCGCTGCGCATCGGCTTGGTAATCGACACAGACCACGTGGCATCGCGCGGTCTCATCAGGACACGCAAGTTCCCGCGTCCTACTGTCACCCAGGTCACCACCGCTGGCTACAACGGCTTCATCACCCGCGGAGTTACCTCCGGCCTCTTCCTGATGCTGAAGTTCGAGGCCGCCGGCCGTACAGTCGAACTGCCCCAACTCATCGGCAGGGCCAAGGTTGTCCGGGGGCTCGCCGATGAAGCCCAGGCAGCCTTGGGCTTGCCGCGGCGTCCGACACACAGTGATCCAGGCGGCACCGTCGCACGCCGAGAATCGCGAGCCCAGCGCGAGCCCACAGACCATCGGGACCCCTCCTAAGAGGCCCCCTTCTCCATTCGGATTGCACTGTGTTGCAGTGGAATCGAGAATCGGCAAAAGGACAGGGCGCGTTCGGGACGAAGAGGCCGCAGGTTCAAATCCTGTCACCCCGACACGTTTTCGCAGGTCAGCGGCCATTTTGGCCGCTGCGAGCGAAGGCTCGTCCGCGCCGACTGAGTAACTATTGAGGAACTATCCGCGCTTCGTTCCAGCGAAGCGCATTCCCAGCGCGATCGCGATTGATGCGACAGCGGTCTCGGGCTCCAGAACCTCGCAAGTCGTCTCGGATGATCCTGTGCCCTCGTCCGCGTGCCCTTTGTCAGCCCGCGCTCGGCGATTCGCATTGGGCCGCAGGGCCCTGCGTCGCACGAGATCCCGCACGACGCCCCTGGGCGGGTCCTTGACCTGCACGTTCGCCTCTGACTGAAGATCGGAAGGTCGGCGGCTCGACCCAGCCCCTGGCCACCACAGACCCGCAGGTCAGACCACTGGCCCGCGGGTTTCGTGTTGTGTGGGGGTGTTCTTGCTAACGCTTCTGCTAACAGCCCTCGCAGACACGGCTCGGGCGAAGATGTCCGCGACGCCCGAACCGCGGCAACCGTAAAACGTTGTGAAGCAACACGATTCGGATCAGTCGATCCGCCCGCGCCATCGGGTGCGACACCACTCACGTTCCACGCCGCCGCGGCCTCAGTCCACTGATTGTCAGTCCGCGCAACCAGACTTGACCGAGCCCTTACTCACAGTCGTCGATCGCGGGGCCCGGCCAGGGCGGGAGTGCCCCGACGCCGTCTCAGTGGCGCCCGAGAAGGGCCGCCTGTGCGACCTCGAACACGTGCTCCGTCACGAGAGCGCAGACCACGGCGGAGAGGGGGCCCGCGGAAATGAGCGCTGTGAGCACCAGCGTGGGGGCGCTGCGAGGTGGTGCGGGGGTATCCAGCAGCGCTCGAGTGCGGCGAACAGTCGGCGACGTGGTGATCCCAAGGGCCAGCTGGTGCGCCCTGATGGGGGTGGGCCTGTCCGCTTGGGCCAGCGCGGCGCGGGCGATGGCGCGAGCCGTCACCGCCCTGTCCCCAGTCGCCATGGCCGCGTCCTCGTCAGCCCAGCGTTCAACTTCGAGGCGCACCGCTCCCACCAGCGGACGGAGAAGAGGATTGGCACGAGCGCCGAGCTCGGTGAGCTGGATGTACAGGTGGTGTCGGTGCTTGAGGTGGGCGTGCTCGTGCGCGAGAAGCGCGCGCCGTTCGTCAGCAGGCAGTGCGCGCAGCATCGCGGTGGAGACGACAACGCGGCCGCGCACGCCCGGCACCACGTAAGCATCGGGCCGGTCGTCCTCGACGATGACGAGGTCGTCGGTGCCGGGCCCCAGACGGCGGCAGGTGGCGTCGGCCGTGACCAGGTCAGCAGCGGCGCTCAGGCTGTACCGCAACGCAAGCCCGAGCAGGGCAACAACGACCGTAGTCGCCATGGCCCCAGCGACCAGCGGGATGTGTTCCTGGGCGGTCAAGGCCTGGGTGGACCAGTGCCCGATGGCCCCTACCGAGGGCAACGCCGCGACAGCGATGAACGCGATGGTGCTCAGCACGAAGCCGGTGGCGAGGGCGGTCACCACGGAGGCGGAAGCCAGCAGGCGGACGGCCGTCGAGGGCGCCAACCAGCGCCCGGCGCGAGGGCCGATGAAGGCCAGCCCGAGACTCGCACCAAATGGGGTGAGCAGGAGGAGGAAGACCTTCACCGGGTGCCCCCGGGTGGTGGCGACGCCTCGCCGAGGATGCCGCGCAGCACGTCCGCGTCCTCCGCGCTCAGGTCCTCCACGAACCGGGTGAGGATCCCGGCGCGGTCCTCGCGACCCTCGAGCAGCTTGCGCATCCGGTGGGCCGCCAGGGCCGCGGGTGCTTGCTCGGGCTGTCCAGCGAAGGTGTAGCGGTAGGCCCGCCCGTCGAGCTCACGGCGCAGGACGCCCTTGGCAGACAGACGGGAGAGCGTGGTCATGACCGTCGTGTACGCCAGGCCCGACTGCAGGTGCGCCATGACGTCGTTCGCGGTCACGGGGCGGCCGGCCGCTGCCACGCAGGCGATGATCTCGCGCTCCAGCTCGCCGCGACCCCGAACAGCACCGACCGACATGCGACATCCCCGTCATCTACTACAATCTTAGTAGTACGACCGTCATGGTCGTACCACGTTTATGATGCCTTACCCGGCGTCCAACGCGCGAAAGGCGACGGATGTTCGCACTGGCTCCTGTCCTGGCAGCCCTCCCCACTGGCACCCCCGGACTCAACCCGCTCGACCCCCACAGCCTGCTTGCCACGTTCGGCGCAGTCGGGGTGTTCCTCGTCGTCTTCGCCGAGACCGGGTTGCTCATCGGCTTCTTCCTGCCCGGGGACTCGTTGTTGTTCACGGCCGGGCTGCTGTCCGCGACGGCCGCCACATCCTCTCTGCATCTGTCCTTGCCCGCCGTTCTCGTGGCGGCGGTCGCCGGCGCCCTGCTCGGTGCCCAGACCGGGTACTGGATCGGGCGCGCCGTCGGGCCACGTCTGCTCGACCGTCCCGACCGACCCCGCCTGCAGGCGGCCGTGAGACGGTCCGATGCAGCGCTGCGACGCTACGGTCACGCGAAGGCCATCGTCCTGGCCCGGTTCATCCCACTCGTGCGCACGGTGCTCAACCCCCTTGCCGGGACGGTGCACGTCCCCACCCGGACCTTCACGCTGTGGCAAGCCGTCGGGGGCACCATCTGGGCGCTCGGCGTCACCGTGGCCGGCTACCTCCTCGGGTCCAGCATCCCCGGCATCGACACCTACCTGCTGCCCATCATCGGCTTGGTCGTCGTGCTGTCCCTCATCCCGGTCGCCCGCGAGCTGCGCCGCAGCCGTGGTGGCGGCTCTTCCCAGGAAGGCAACCCCGCGTGAACCAGCTGCGCCACCTCGACGACCGGATCCTGTTCGCAGTCAACGGCTTCGCGCGGCACACCGCCGCCCTCCACGTCCCGGTCCTCGCCTACGCCAAGTACGGCCTGGTCCTCTTCATCGCGCTGCTCGCCGCGGCCCTCGTCGCGGCCAGGCACCGGTCCACCCGCGACCTGGCCGCGACCGGGTGGGCGGCCCTGGCGCCGCTGCTGGCCCTGGCACTGAACCAGCCACTCGGCCACGTGTTCCACGAGGCCCGGCCGTATGCCGCGCACCCGCACCTGCTGCGCCTGGCCGACGTCACCACCGACTTCTCCTTTCCCTCCGACCACGCCGTCATGGCAGGTGCTGTAGCCGCCGGCCTGCTGCTCGCCCACCGCCGCCTCGGATCGCTGGCCGTCGTGGCGGCGCTGCTGATGGCGTTCGCCCGGGTGTACGTCGCCGCCCACTACCCGTGGGACGTCGCCGGCGGGCTCCTGTTCGGCGCCCTCGTGGCGGTCGTGTTCTGGGCGCTGCTGCGCTCCGTCCTCGTGCCGGTCACCGGGTGGCTTCGTCGCCAGCCCGGAGTGCGGGCCGTGTTCTCCGAGCCACGTCCGCCGATCGCCCCCACCCGGCGAGTCGACCCGAGCCCGGTGACCTGATGGGCGGATTCATCCACCACATCCTCGACGCCCCCACCTGGCTCGTGCTGCTCATCGCCGGCGGTGTCGTGTTCGTCGAGGACGCCCTCTTCGTCGGTTTCGTCGTCCCCGGCGAGACCGCCGCCATCCTGGCCGGTGTCGCCGCTCGCCTTGGCCACGCACCGCTGTGGGCAGTCATGGTCACGGTCGTCCTGGCCGCGATCGTGGGCGACAGCGTCGGCTACGAGGTCGGCCGGCACGTCGGCCCGCGCATCTTGGCCTGGTCGGTCCTCGACAAGCGCAGGCAGCGCCTCGACGACGCCCAGGACTTCCTCGCCCGTCGCGGTGGCGCCGCCGTGTTCCTCGGCCGCTGGGTTGCCTTCTTCCGCGCCGTCATGCCCGCGCTCGCCGGCACTGCCCGAATGCCCTACCCGCGGTTCCTGGCCTTCAACGCAGCTGGTGGGCTCGCCTGGGGCGTTGCGGTGGTCCTGGCCGGGTATGCCGCCGGGGCGTCCTATGCCACCGTCGAGTCCAAGCTGGGCAAGGACGGCGCCGTCGTGGTCCTCGCCTTGGCACTGGGCGCCTACGCCGTCCACGCCATCCGCAAGCGGCGACGCGAGGCCGCCGAGTCCGCAGCGAGCGGCACCGCAGGACCCGCCAAGCGGCGCGACGAACCGGCAGACCCCGCATGACCGCGGCCCCCGGTTGAGCTCACCGCCTCCACACTGTCTTCCATGAGCCGAGCAGCTCCCCACCAGGGCCGCCCATCAACTGGCAATAGGCCTCGCACGTGGTCGCCGTGGCGCGGTGTCGTGATGTTCGGCCTCGTCAGCCTGTTCGCCGACATGGTCTACGAGGGCATGCGCTCGATCGCCGGCCCGTACCTCGGCCAGCTCGGCGCCTCCGCGGCGACGGTCGGGCTCATCACAGGCGCTGGGGAGGCGGCAGCCCTTCTTCTGCGCCTGTTTGCCGGAACGGTGGCCGACCGCACGGACCGGCACTGGGCCCTGACCATCAGCGGCTACGCGCTCACGGCCACCTGCGTACCCCTGATCGCCATCGCCCTGCTGTGGGTGCGGGCGGGCTCGCACTCGCTGCTGCGCTGATCCTCGCCGAACGCACGGGTAAGGCTCTGCGCAGCCCCTCCAAGTCAACCCTGCTGGCCTTCGCGTCCCGTTCGATCGGGAGGGGCAAGGGCTTCGGCGTGCACAAGGCCCTTGACCAGGTGGGCGCCTTCAGCGGACCCCTGGTGGTTGCTGGCCTCGCCGCAGTGGCCAACGTCCGAGTCGGTCTCGCGGCCCTGGCGGTTCCCGGAGCCATCGCCATTGCGCTTCTCCTGGTGCTGCGGCGGCGACTGGACACCGGCGAGGCGGTCCACCGCCTTGGGAGCGCGCCGGGCGATGAGCGTCCGGCTGCGACCGAGGCCAGGGTCCGCCTCCCGGCTGCCTTCCACGTCTACGCGACTGCGGCGGCCCTGACAACCGCTGGTCTGTTCACCTTCGGCCTGTTCGGCTTCCACCTCAGCCACGCCCGGCTGGTCACCGTCGCAGCGGTCCCTGTCGTGTATGCCGGCGCGATGGCCGTGGGAGCCGTCGTCGCCCTGGTGGCTGGCCACGCCTTCGACCAGTGGGGCGCCCGAACACTGCTCGTCCTCCCACTGCTGGTCGCCATCGTGCCCGCGCTGGCCTTCAGTCACAGGCTCACGGTCGCCCTCGCCGGCATCGCTGTGTGGGGCGCCGCGAGTGGGCTCCAGGACTCGACCGTCAAGGCATTGGTCGCCGATCTCGCTCCGTCCAGGACGCTCGCCACCGCGTACGGCGTCTTCGCCGCCTACCAGGGCGCCGGCGCGCTGATCGGAGGGGCAGTAGGCGGTGCTCTCTACGCCAACCACCGAACCGCACTTGTCGTGGGTACAGCCCTCGCGATGCTGCTCGCTTACGGCCCCTGACTTGGGCGCTCAATGAGGGTCACCGATCCAGACAGCACGCCGCGACGTAGAAGCAGCCTCTAAACAACCGTCTGGCTCATCAGCTGATCGCTTTCACGTTCACGCGATCCACCATGGGGCCGGCACCCGGCACCCGGCACGAGCCCGGCCGAGCTGCAGTGGTGATCCGTCCGTCGATGCACGACGGTTCCCCGCCACTGATGTGCGACGGGTGGCCTAGGAAACTGAGGGACCGTCCGTGGTCGGTGGAGTGAAAGGGTAGGCCCGTGGACGCGGGCGCGGCTTAGGCTGCGAGCGTGGCCAGGGTCGACGTGGAGGACGACAGCATCAGGCGGTTCGTCGTTCGCCACTACCGGTACGACCCGGTGCGTCACGAACGTCGCCACGTCGTGGTCGCTGCGTTCGACAACGAGGCGGAGTTCCTCGCCTCGATGGAATCGATCCGTGACGACATCGAACGGCGCCGCACCGCGGGGGAGCTAATCGACCCCAACGAGCACGCGTCGGGGACGGTTTACGAGCCGGGCGATCGTCGACGGGCGGCCACCGGGCATCTGATCCGCAGGATGATGGCTCACGGGGTGGACCCCAGACCTTGCATCGACATGGACGACCTGCCGTCGAACATCGTGTTCCTCAGCGCGGACGAAGGCCGTGGCGCTTGGCTAAGGCAGCTGCGGCGAGTGATTCGAGGGTGGCCGCCCTAGGGAAAGATGCCGAACACGACCCACCCTCGAACCCGTCCGGGTTCAGCGGCGGGCATCGAACACCGGCGTGATCATGGTCACCGAGCAGAAGATGGCCCTGGGCCGGACCCACGCCGGCCATACCGTCACCGTGACCGCATCCGAAACCACCATCAGCGTCGACCTCCCCGACGGCGACGACCGCACGTTCCGGCGCACCACCACCGCCGCGGTCCGTAGCCTCAAAGGCCAGCGGCCTCGGACCGCTGACACCTCAGGTTCCTAGGCGAGGTGTTGCACATCAGGTGGCAGACATCCGTCGCACGTCATCTGGCACAGCTCACGCCGAGTTCGGCCGCCCTGCCCTGTGTGGTGGCTGGGCCATGGTGGAGTCCGGAGGCTCGCCCACGTAGTTTCTCGCCCCTTCCAAAGGCGCTCAATGGACACGACCTCGACGTCATAGGGAGTGCACAGGCGGAACGAAGGTGGCGTACAGGCGTTCCCATGAACCTGCCGCAATGGTGACATCGTCGACGTCAGTTCGCGCTTCGCTGGGCTCGGACTCTCCGGTTCGCGTGCTCGTCGTCGACGACGAGAGCAACCTCACCGAGCTGCTCTCGATGGCGCTGCGGTACGAGGGGTGGGAGGTGCGCACCGCCGCCAACGGCCAGCAGGCCGTGCGGGTCGCGCGCGAGTTCCAGCCCGACGCCGTCGCCCTCGACATGATGCTGCCCGACTTCGACGGCCTCGAGGTGCTGCGCCGCATGCGCGGCGACAACGCCAACATCCCCGTCCTGTTCCTCACCGCCAAGGACGCCGTCGAGGACCGCGTCGCCGGCCTCACCGCCGGCGGGGACGAGTACGTCACCAAGCCGTTCAGCCTCGAGGAGGTCGTCGCCCGGCTGCGCGCGCTCATGCGCCGCACGGCCGTCGTCGCCGACGAGTCGTCCTCGATGCTCGTCGTCGGCGACCTCACCATGGACGAGGACAGCCACGAGGTCACCCGCGGCGGCGAGCAGGTCCAGCTCACCGCGACCGAGTTCGAGCTGCTGCGCTACCTCATGCGCAACCCCAAGCGGGTGCTCTCCAAGGCCCAGACCCTCGACCGCGTCTGGAACTACGACTTCGGCGGCCAGGCCAACGTCGTCGAGCTCTACATCTCCTACCTGCGCAAGAAGATCGACGCAGGACGCGAGCCCATGATCCACACCATGCGCGCCGTCGGGTACGTCCTCAAGCCCACGTCATGAGCCCTGCTGCTGGCCGGGGCATGAAACAGCAAGGTTGTCCAAGCGAACCTTTCGCGGCCGATATGCCCAGGGCCCCGACCATGAGTCGAGCGCGCGCTGACAGCCCACCGACCCATCACCAAGCCGTCAAGTCGCCTGAGTGATCGCAGCCGGGTGCAGGTTTGGCCCTCGAACCGACCTGACTGGGCCGCTATCGGGCTTGGCAGCCTCAAGCACCCCCGGCGGTGACGACCGCGTCGGTCGCGAAGCCCGCGACCATGCCGAGCAGAAGGCCGTACGCAAGCAGGTCGGCCCGCTTGCTGCGCGCAGCCACACCGAGAAGCTGCGTGATGACGTAGATGATGGAGCCGGCCGCGAGGGTCAAGAACACCACGCTGAGGGGCTCGCTGATGAACCCGTGGCCGACTGCCGCTCCGACGAACGTCGGTCCGCCGCCGATCAGGCCCAGACCGAGCAGGAACGGCCACGACGGGCGACGCCGCGTGCCGTCGGGCGCGATGTCTCCGGCCAGGGGGCCCGTGATGCCGAAGCCCTCGGTCGCGTTGTGCAGGGCAAAGCCAATGACCAGCAACGTGGCGAGGGCGATCTCGCCACGTGCGGCAGACTGCCCAATGGCCAGGCCTTCGGCGAAATTGTGGAGGCCGATGCCGACCGCGATGAGCAACGCGAGCCGACGCGCCACGGACCACGACGCGATCCCGATCGGTCGCTTCGTGCCGTTGACCTGAAAGGCGCCCAGGTCCTCAGATTCCGACGCCGAGTTCGACGACAAAGTTCGCCGGGCGGTGAGCCTGCCGATCCAGCCCTCGTAAGCCACCAGGGACAGAAGGCCGATGGCGAGTCCACCGACAAAGAGCGCGCCGTAACCGGAGACCGCGGACAGGTTGCCGCCGCCGTCGTGCACCTTGGCCAGCGCGGCGTCGATGGGCTCCCAGGCGTGGGACAGCACGTCCCAGACCAGGAAGAGCAGCACCCCGACAGCGATGGCATTAAGCACCGCCCGTAGGGCCGGCGCGGGGCGACGCAGTCGCCCTATGGGCAGTCCAAGCACGATGGTGGCACCCGCGATGAAACCGAGCACCAGCGTGCGGCCGAGTCCCACGACAACTCCTTCGACGACCGAATGAACCGGCTTGAAGTTAGGTCAGGCTTACCTAACTGGTCAAATGCTGGGAGTCCCGGCCCCATGGAGCGTGGTGAGCGCGAGTCGGTACGCCCGCCGTGTCGGCGGCCGAGTGTGGTCCTTTGCGCTGGGCGGCCATCACGACGAGCTCATCGCAGCGGCAGGCGGCTCGATAGGAACGCCCGGCGGAGCTGCTGATCACGCGAGGCAGATTGGCCCAGCGTGAACTCATGGCGGCCGTGGCAGCGACGCAGCGCGCACTCGCGCCTGGGGGTCTGCTGATGTTGCGGCCGGCCCTTGACGAGGGCGACGTGACGCGCCTCGGCGCAGTTCCGGACGTTGCCGGCTGTCCCGGCTGTGTCAAGTGGCTGGTGCACAGGTGTCATTCAGCGCAAGACGCTCGGCGGGCAGCCTTCGAGCTTGCGGCGTGCGCCGAGGGCCGCGACCCGCACCCAGCCCATCGGTCCGGGCGTGCACCCGCCGCCCGTGGTCGGCGCCGCGCTCCGCCTCGACCGACATCTAGCCTGACGCCGCCAGGCACGCGCGATCTCCACCTCGGGCGGAGATAGGAGAGTTTGACAAGGGTATTTAGGTAAGCCTTACCTTACTCGCGTTGCAAGCTCTGCACCGGCCGCCGCACCGGCCCCGTTCACCAGGAGAACCATGCCCCAGCGCCCTCACGTCGCCGTCCTCACCGGTGCCGCCCTCGCGCTCACCGTGACCGCCTGTGGCCAACCAGCTGACCCGGGGAAGGCCAGCTCAAGCAGCGTCGATGCGATCGCCGTCGCCGCCGGCGACACCACCTGCGATGTGGCGCGCACCAGCGCCGCTGCCGGAGCTCTCGAGTTCACGGTGCACAACGCCGGCAGCAAGGTCACCGACTTCTACCTGTACGGTGACGGCGACCACGTCATCGGCGAGGCCGAGCGCATCGCCCCAGGGCGCACCCGAACCCTGCATGTGCAGGTAGCCGACCCCGGCACCTACCAGACCGCGTGCAAGCCCGGCATGCGTGGCAACGGCATCCGCAGCGACTTCACCGTCACCGGCGCCACGTCGACGGCCGCCCCCGACGTCAAGATGGACGTCGCCGTCACCGAGTACCAGGGGTTCGTGGCCACCCAGGCGGACGTGCTACTCGAGCGCACCACGTCCTTCGTCGCAGCAGTCAAGGCCGGCGATGTCGCCCGCGCCAAGGCTGAGTACCCGCTGGCGCGTGGCCCGTGGGAGCGGATCGAGCCAGTGGCGGAGTCCTTCGGCGACCTCGACCCGCGCATCGACGGACGAGAAGACGTCATCGCCGAAGGCCAGAAGTTCACCGGCTTCCACCGGCTCGAGAAGGACCTGTGGGCCGGCGGGCTCAAGGCTGACTCCTCAGCCGTGGCCGACCAGCTGCTGGCCGACGTGACCCAGATCGTGGGCAAGGCCAAGCAGGTCCGGCTGAACCCGCTCCAGCTGGCCAACGGCGCCAAGGGCCTGCTCGATGAGGTCGCCACCGGCAAGATCACCGGGGAGGAGGACCGCTACTCCCACACCGACCTGTTCGACTTCGACGAGAACGTCAAAGGTGCCAAGGCAGCCATCGACGCGCTGCGACCCGTGCTGAAGGAACGAAACCCAGCCCTGCTCACCCAGGTCGACTCCAAGTTCACCGCCCTGGAGGGCGAGCTCGACCGCTACCGCACCGACACCGGCTTCCGGCTGTACACCGAGCTGACCCCGGCACAGGTCAAGGGCCTGTCCGTTGCGGTCGACGCAGTGAGCGAGCCGCTGTCCAAGGTGGCCGGCGTCGTGGCAGCCCAGTGAACGGCGGCACGACCCCAACGGCGTCCGCCGCACGGGACTCTGCTTCGCAGTCGGCAACCGGGCGGGTGACGCGTCGGGGGCTCCTGTCGGTAGGGGCGGGGGCCGCAGCTGTCGGCTTGGTTGCCGGCGCCGGTGGAGCGCACGCGATGGACCGGGCGGCGTCCGTGTCCGGGCAGGGCAGCGGGGGCGGCAACGGCGTCGTTCCGTTCCGAGGTGCGCACCAGGCCGGCATCATCACCCCGGCGCAGGACCGGATGCACTTCGTCGCCCTCGATGTCGTGACCAAGGACCCGAACGAGCTCCGCGCCATGCTGGCGGAGTGGACCCGGGCGGCCGAGCGCATGGTCGCCGGTGAGCAGGCGGCCCCCGGCGGGGTCGTTGGTGGCGGCCCCTACCAGGCGCCAGCGGACACGGGCGAGGCGTACGACCTCGACGCCTCCGGGCTCACCATCACCATCGGGTACGGCCCCACCCTGTTCGACGACCGTTTCGGCCTGGGCTCGCGCCGACCCGTAGCCCTGCAGCCACTGCCCGCATTCGCCGGCGATCAGCTCGAGGACGCCCGCAGCGGCGGCGACCTGTGCATCCAGGCGTGCGCGGACGACCCCCAGGTTGCGGTGCACGCGGTCCGCAACCTCATCCGGCTCGGTTTCGGCACCGTCGCGGTCCGCTGGAGCCAGCTCGGGTTCGGGCGCACCTCCTCCACGAGCCGCGCCCAAAGGACGCCGCGAAACCTGTTCGGCTTCAAGGACGGAACCAGCAACATCAAGGCCGAGGACACCGAAGACCTCGACCGGCACGTCTGGGTTCACCCCGGCGACGACCCCGGCCGGGGCTGGATGGCAGGCGGGACGTACCTGGTCGCTCGGCGGATTCGCATGCACATCGAGGTGTGGGACCGCACCTCCCTGGCCGAGCAGCAGGACGTCATCGGCCGGGACAAGGCCGAAGGGGCACCGTTGGGCCGCAAGGGCGAGTTCGACGCCCCGGACTTCCACCGAACAGGCACTGACGGTCAGCCGGCCATCCCAGTGCGCGCGCACGTCCGACTCGCCCACGAAAGCCAGCTCGGCGGTATCCGCATCCTTCGCCGCGGGTACAACTTCACCGACGGCAGCGACGGCCTCGGCCATCTTGACGCCGGCCTGTTCTTCGTCGCGTTCATGCGCGACCCCCACCATCAGTTCGTCCCCATGCAACGCGCGCTGGCTGCCAAGGACGGGCTCAACGAGTACGTCGAGCACACCGGCTCAGCCCTCTTCGCCGTCCCACCCGGACTCAGCGCAGGCCTGAACTGGGCCGACCAACTGTTCGCGCCATGATTCCCGGTGCGGCTTAGGCCAACTGTGCTCGTCGTGGGCGGCGACTGTGCTCTGGGAAGGCCCGGCATCAGCCCTTCCGGACGCCGGGATGGTTCGCTCACCGAGCGCGCCCCACGAATGCCTCGGCTGGAGGTCAAACCTGACTCGCTCGAGAGCGGTCGACTGGTCGTGCCCGCCCGGCGCCCAAACGGTTCGAGGCTTAGCCGGCTCCTCGCGCATTCCGACCCGCGACTGGCGCCGTGGGCAGCCTTCGCGCCCATGTGTGGGTACGCCGCCGTCGACCTGCTGGCGCCGCCGCGAGCCCTCCGAGACACCAGGCCTCACCACCCCGCGCCTGTCAGCATGGATACGTCGCTTAGCGGTCCAGCACTGTCCCAGTCGTCGCACCAGCGGCCGCCCTCAGGGCCCGTTGGTGCGACGACCGCCCTGCAGTCCCTGTAGCCCAGAGCGTCCCTTTCCACCGATGATGCCCCTCAGTCCCTCGCCTCGACCTCCCTCATAAGGGTGAGCCGCCGATGGTGCGGATGCGCCAGTGAAGGAATGCGCGGCTGACCTACGCTGGCCCCTTCCGTGGCCCGCAGGCACCCCTCGGCCTGACCGGGCCGCGGTTGCGCCCCCACCGCAACCCCTGAGCGGTGGGGGCGCCCTTCGCCCCTTCGCCCGCCTGCTGACCGCGGCGCCGAGCCGAGTGACTCGCCGGAATGAAGGGCAGCCATGTCCCGCGACGCGCGCTGCGTGTCGCCAAGGCACCGCGTGCACTGGTCGAACAGCAAGGCGGTCGTGGCCGGCGAACCACCCACAAACCACGCCGTAACGCCGCACGCGCTCACCGGTCGGTTGGTGTGGCCGCCGTCGTGGGTGGCCGGTCTGGTGCAGGCTCGTCGGGTGCGGGCCCGTCCAGCCAGCGCACCGCCGGGATGTCGATGAGGGCGCCCGCGGCCCAACCGCCGACGACGTCGGTGACCCAGTGGTACCCGAGCACCACGGTGCACACTCCGACCACGCCTGCTGCGGCCGACGCCGCCGTCAACGCCCATCGACGCGGGTGGTGGCGATCCCCGAGGAGGGCAGCGGCGAGGACCAGGCACACGACCGCGGTGGCGGCGTGTCCTGAGGGGAAGGAGTGTCCACCGTCGAGGACAGAGTTCTCCCCAGCGCGCGGCGCGGTACGACCCACGAGGACTTTCAGCAGCCAGATGGACACGCTCATCAGGACCATCGCAGTGCCGGTCACGACGACGGGGCGCACCTGGCGCTGTTGGATGCCGCGCCACACCGCCAGGCCCGTGGCCACGGTGCCCACCAGCCAGAACTGGCCGCCCATGACCAGGATGCGCGCGCTGACGTGCTCGATGCCGGTTGTGTCGAACGCGGTGAACCACGGCAGCGTGAGGGCATCGACTCCTCGCGTGAGACCAGTGAGCACCCCGACGGTGATGACGGTGAGCGGGACCGCGCAGGCCGCCCAGTTGGTGGTGATGGGCCGGCGGGTCGGGCGCAGCTGGACCAGCAAGGTCCACAGCACCGACCGCGTGGCGGTGCGACGCGCCAGGGTTTGCGCGCGCGCCGCTGCGGGGTCCCGGATGAACTCGGTCAGCCGCTGCTCGGCCACGGTCGCCCACACGACCATGCCGAAGATGACGACGAAGGCCACCACGACGAGCTCGCCAATGTCGTCGTACTCGGTCAGCCGCACCCGCAGCAGTGTACGGCGGCTGATGTCACGTCCGTAACAATCGCCTCTGGCCGGTGTTACGGTCGTTACATCATGGATAACTTGGCTGACGCGTCCGTCCCCGCTGCCACGCCTGCTGCCGCCGAGGCGTGGCATGCGCTGTCACCGCCGCAGGCACTCGAGCGCCTTCAGACCACTGCGGGCGGCCTGAGCGGAGAGCAAGCAGGCAAGCGGTCGCGCCGGTACGGGCCGAACCTTGCCAAGCTGCCCAAACGCGAGTGCTGGCTCGAGGAGTTCGGCGAGTCCTTCACCGAACCCCTCCAGCTCCTGCTCGTCGGGGTCGCCGTCCTCAGCTTCATCTTCGGTGAAGTCGTCGACGCCCTGGCCATCGCCGCCGTCATTCTGCTCGCCGCCGCGGTGGAGACGTCCACGGAGATGCGCGCCCAACGGTCCGTCGAGGCGCTGCACGAGATGACCGCTCCCACTGCGCGTGTGCTTCGTGACGGCGCCGCACGGACCATCCCCGCCGCTGACGTCGTCCCCGGCGACGTCCTGCTGCTGGAGGCGGGCGACCTCGTTCCCGCCGACGCGCGCGTCCTGACCGCGTCCGCACTGACCAGCGCCGAGGCGTCCCTGACCGGCGAACCCGGCTCCGTGCCCAAGTCCGCCGAACCGGTCGACCTGGGCGCCGGGGTGGCGGACCGGTCCAGCGTCATGCACGCCGGGTCCCTGGTCACCGGTGGGACCGGGACCGCGGTCGTGTACCAGACCGGGGCGGGGACTGAGGTCGGGAAGGTCGCCGCCTTGACCGCGGGGCAACGTGAACCCGTCACGCCGTTGCAGCTGGGCATGGCGCGCGTGGCCAAGCTCGTCCTGGTCTTCGCGGTGGCGGTCTCCGTGGGGGTGCCGGTGCTCGGGTGGGTGCTGGGTCAGCCGGTCAAGGAGATGGTGCTGACCGCATTGTCGATGGCGTTCGCAACCGTGCCCGAGGAGCTACCCGTCCTGGTCACCGTCCTGCTAGCCGTCGGCGGAAGGGCCTTGGCGCGCCGCGGGGCGCTCCTGCGCCGCATGTCGGTGGGCGAGGCCATCGGGTCGGTCACCACGCTGCTCACCGACAAGACCGGCACCTTGACCCGCAACGAGCTCACCGTCACCGACGTGCAGGGCGACCCCACCGCTGTCATTCGCGCCGCGCTGGCCGCCCAGGGCGCCGGAGCACCGCCCGGCACCGGCGTGCGCGAGCCGCTCGAGCAGGCCATCGCCGCCCGAGCCGACCAGCTGGGCCTGCCGAGCCCCCTGACCGACCCTGGGGCGGTCGTCCTCGCGGCGTGGCCGTTCGACCAGGCATCACGGCTGCGGGTCACCGCCTGGCGCGACCCCGGCGGGCAGGCCATGGTCGCGGTGGCCGGTACCGCTGAGGCCGTGCTGACTGCCTGCCACCGGAGCGAGCAGGAGGCTTGGGCGTCCCAGGTCAGCCAGGCCCTGGAGGGCGGGCACCGCACCATCGGCTACGCCACCGGCCCCCACCCGCACGATGCAACCACGACTGCCGGTGCCGACAGCCAGCCAGACCTGGGCGCAGACCTGCGCATGGTTGGTCTGGTCACGTTCACCGACCCGGTCCGCGAAGGGGTGCCCGAGGCGGTCACCGAGCTGCACGAGGCCGGCATCGCGACCATCGTCGTCACCGGCGACCACCCGTCGGCCGGTCGCGCAGTCGCCCGCGCCGCCGGGCTGCCCGACGGGCCCACCTTCACCGGTGGGGAACCCCTGGCCGGGCGGGGCGATGCGGACCTGGTGACGGACCTGGTGCACGGGACTGTGGTCGGCCGGTGCACCCCAGCCGACAAGCTCCGCCTCGTGCGCCTCCTACAGGGCCGAGGGCAGGTGGTGGCCGTCACCGGCGACGGCGTCAACGACGCCCCAGCCTTGTCCGCCGCCGACGTCGGCATCGCCATGGGTGCGCGCGGAACGCAGATGGCGCGGCAGGCAGCCGGGCTGGTGCTCACCGACGACGCGTACCCCACCGTCGCCGCCGCCGTGGAGAAGGGGCGCAGCATCTTCTCCCAGCTGCGCCGCGGCGTGTCGTTCTACCTCGGCGCCAAACTCGCCCTCGTGACGGCGATGGTGGCCGCGGTCCTGGCGGGGCTGCCTGTCCCGTACGCGCCGGTGCAGATCGTGCTGCTCGAGCTGTTCATGGACGTAGGTGCGTCGTTGGCGTTCGTGTCCGAACCCGGCGCGCCGGCAGCGATGCGCCAACCCCCGCGCCCGCGCAACGCGTCCTTGGTCGACGGCGCGTTCATCACCGCCACCATCATGGTCGGGGTCGTCCTCGGCTCAGCCGCCACCGTCGCCTACCTGGCCTCCTCCGCGGTCGGGGCGAGCACCGGGCAAGCCCGGTGCTCCGCCCTGGTGGTCTGGTTGGTCGGGCACGTTGCCGTGGCCTGGTCGCTGCGGGCACGGCCCGGTCTGCCCTGGCGCGACAACCCGTACTTCCCGCTGTGGGCGTTCGCCGCCGCCGCGGTCGCCGCCCTGGCGGCGTGGACACCGGCAGCGGCACTGGTCCGCACCGAGCCGCTGGTCCAGGCGCAAGTTCCGTACGTGCTCGCTGCCGTCGCCGGGTGCGCCCTGCTGGGGTGGCTGGCATGCCCCGTCCTCGGCACCGGCACCGACCTGTAGAACGGCGATCGCTGTGTACGGTCGAGGCATGGCACGCCCGCGTTCCTCCTGGCTGCTGGTGGCCCTGTCCACCGCCGGCGCTCCGCCCTCAACCAGGGTGACCGCGTGGCGCAAGCTGCGGTCACTGGGGTCGCTGTACCTGCAGCAGTCGGTCTGCATGCTCCCGACCGGCGAAGCAACCCGCGCCGCCGTCGACGCCTTGGCCACGCGCGTGCGCGCCGAAGGCGGCACTGCCCGCGTCGTCGAGGTGACCGTCACCGACACCGCCGAGCACGACGCGCTCGTCGCTGAGCTCCAAGAAGCGCGGGACGCCGAATACGAGGAGGTCCTGGCACGACTCCCCGCGTTCTTCGCCGAGCTCGAAACCGAGACCGCGCGCGGGCGCACCACGTACGAAGAACTCGAGGAAAGCGAAGCCGACCTCGACCGGTTCCGCGCCTGGGTCGCCAAGATCGAGACGAGGGACTACTTCACCGCACCGCGCGGTCAGGCGGCACGCGCAGAGCTCGGCCGCGCCGAAGCCGCCCTCGCCCAGTTCGCCACCGCCACCATGGACGCCGAGAACGTCCAGCAGAGCTCACCGCAGGCTCCCGCGGTAGCCAAGTCTGCAAGTCGAGCTCGCGGCCGCCGGGCGCGGCTGGAGTCGGTGCAGCCGCCCACGGACTGACCTTCCCGCCGTACTGCACCGGGACCGACTGAGGCGGCAGGGGCGGGTGCGTCCGCTGTCTGTCCAGGGCGCGTGACGGTTCCTGCAGCGATGCCACGGGCGTGGCGCCGCCCCGGCAGGGGTGAGGGGAACGTCAGGGGCGCCCCTGCCCGGGCAGCAGCCCGCAGCCTAGGAGCCTGCTACGCCCGTAACAACCCTGCGAGTGCACCGGCCGGTTGCGATGCCGCGATTCCGGCCGGCGGTGACCCTGAGAGCGGCGGCGTTCGCGACTGCGGGGTTGGGCTCGACGAAGCTCCCTGCTGCGGCCCCCGAGCGCCAACCGGGGGCCGCAGCTGTGATGGGCACGCTCGGGCCTGTGAGCCGACGAGCGCCGCAGGTCAGCTGGTGGCGATGCGGACGACTTCGCCGGTCGGGCCGCCGTGGTTGTCGGCCGGCATGATGCTCCAGTTCGACACGTACACGCCGCCGTTGTGGAAGGCGAAACCGGACGGGAAGAACAACGAGCCTGCCCCCAGGACGGTGCGCTGACCGGACGGGGACACCTTGACCACGTCACCTGCAGGGTCGGGCCCGAACATGCCGTGGGCCTGGAACTCGGTAGCGTAGAAGTTGCCGCCGGTGTCGAACCCGCAGCCTTGGATGCCGGTGAAACCGGTCCACTTGACCGCGGCGTGGCCGCCTGCGATGCGCCAGACGCGGGCGTGCCCGGGCGCGTAGTCACCGCCCAGGAGCTCACCGACGTACAGCGAACCGTCGGGGGCGGTGGCCACGCAGGTGGGCACCGCGTCGGTGATGGAGCCGGGCGGGGTGTTGAGGTAGGCCAGCGTGGTCACGGTGCCGTGGCGGTCGACCTTGGCGATGAGGTTGGCGCCGGCGTCGGCGACGTAGTGCGTCGTGCCTTGGGTGTCGAGGCCGTTGGGGTTGGCGTCGGGGAACTGGTCGGGCTGCAGGTCCTTGTGGGCGCTGGTCCACGCGTAGTCGGTGTCGCCGGTGGACGCCACCGCGGTCCAGCCTGAGCCTGTGAGGGCGATGGTGCGGCCGAGCTGGGCGCGGGCGGCCTGGACGACCGGGTCGCCGGCTGGTGCCTGCGGCGGGATGGCGGAGGTGTTGCCGCCGAACTGGGCGTAGGTGCGGTTGCCCTGGGTGGCCACCGCGACCGCGCCTTCGGCGCCCGTGCCGTCACTTCCGGCGATGGAGAACAAGTGGTCCACGACGGTGGAGACCTGACCGGCGGACAAGCGGCTGATGCGCCCGGTGAGGCCGGCGCAGCTCTCGCCGCCGCTTTCGGGGTCGACCCCCAGGCACAGGGTGCCGCCGTGGCCGGCCTCGGCGATGTACAGGTCGCCGTGCGGGCTGAACGCGAGCCCGCGCGGGTTGTCGAGGTTCCGGGCGACGACGGTGACGCCGCCGGCCCCGGTCGCGGCGTCGGCGGGCACAGCCATCAGGCCAACGCCGGCGAGCGCGGCCGCAGAGACCGCCGCCACGTGACGAAGGCGGCGCCGACCTGTGAAGGCGAGTGACGACATAGAAGTCTCCCTTGGTCGAAATGAACGCAAGGAGTCTTCTCGCGAAGTTCGAGCGGCGCCTCAGCCAAACGGATTACGCAGCCCGCACCGGGTCCTCCGGTCCCTGACCACCGTCCGTGGCGTCTGTCCCCCTGGACAGGTGAGCAATGGAGAGCTGCTCTGGCGGCACACGCCGGCCACGGGCGGGAGCAGGCGGACCGCTGGTCAGCCGGCCGTGAGCACCATCCGTGCAGGCGTCCATGCCCAAGACCGGTGACCCGGTGGTGTCGGACCTCCGATGGCTGCACGGTGTTCACTTGGCCGTCATTTCCATGGCATCGAGCCACATGAGCACGCTCCTAGGTTGAGCGTGGCGCCGCTGGTGGCGCCTTTGGGAACTGTGAAGGGATTCTCATGCGAAGTTCGATGAAGGCAGCTGGTGCTGCCCTAGGAGTGGTTGCGGTCGTCGCCGGTGCCGCTGCGTCCGCAGCTGCAGCTCCGGCAGTTGACAGCAACGACGGCCGGGTCAAGAACGTGATCTACCTGCTCGGCGACGGCATGGGCCGCACCCATGTCGACGCAGCCCGACTGCGCTACTACGGCGCGAACGGCAAGCTCAACATGGAGCAGATGCCGGTCGTCGGTCAGAACGCCACCTACGCGGTGGAGAAGAACTCGGGTCAGCCGGGTCAGCCCGACTTCAAGCCCAACCTGGTGACCGACTCCGCGTCAGCGGCCACCGCGTGGTCCTCCGGGGTCAAGACCTACAACGCCGCACTCGGAGTGGACGCCAAGGGCAAGGTCGTCCCCACCGTGATGGAGCTTGCCAAGAACGCCGGGTACGCCACCGGCAACGTCTCCACCGCGGAGATCACCGACGCCACCCCCGCCGGTCAGTTCAGCCACGCGCTGGCCCGCGGATGCCAGGGGCCGTCGTACAGCGCATCCTCGTGCCAGGACCTGGCCGTCACGGGGCAGGCGCTGCCCACGACCGACGTCCGGGTCATCCCCATCGCCAAGCAGATCGCGCGCAACGGCACCGCCGACGTCATCCTCGGTGGCGGTCTGTCCCGCTTCGACGCTGCGGACGAGGACGCCCTCAAGGCTCAGGGCTACGACGTCCTCTCGTCGCCGACCACGCAGACAGTCGCGACTCGCTCGGACCTGCAGGCCGCAAAGGCTCAGAAGGTGTTCGGCCTGTTCAACAAGGGCAACCTGACGATCGAGAAGTTCAAGCGGGAGAACCCGAGCGCTCCCCAGGCTGCAGAGCCCTCACTGCCCGAGATGACGTCCAAGGCGATCGACCTGCTCAAGGACCGCAGCTCCAAGGGCAACGGCTTCTACCTCCAGGTCGAGGGCGCCCTCATCGACAAGCGGTCCCACGCCAACGACGCGGCCCAGACGCTGGAGGAGACCAAGGCCTTCGACGACGCGGTGAAGGTCGCGCTGGACTTCGCCAAGCGTGACGGGCACACCCTGGTCATCGTCACCGCGGACCACGAGTGCGCCGGCTTCAACATCATCGAGAAGGGCACGTTCACCAACGCCGAGGCTGCGGCGCCGCCCACGAACAACGACGGCGGCAACCCGGCCAACAACTCCGCGACGCTGCGGACGAGCGGCAACGTCAAGGACCCGTCCCGGTCCACGGGACCGATCAACGGCTCGGGTGCCGGCAACGTCAAGAACTTCGCCCCGGCCACTTTCCGCACGGCCGACGACCCCAGGGGCGTCACGGACGGAAGCACCGAGGCCAGCCTGTGGCTCACCTACCTGTCGGGCAACCACACCGGGGCGGACGTGCCGGTCTTCGGCTACGGGCCCTCCTCGGAGAAGGTCTCCGGCGAGATCGACAACACCGACCTGTTCGACATCGTCGGCGACGCCCTCGGCGTCACCAAGTAGCACGCGCTAGGCCGGCAGGCCCGGGACTGGGCGTCATGCCCACCCCGGCCCGCCGGCGTAGCCGAAGGACAGGACGCGACACATGCGCACCAACCACATCGCCCTCACCGCCGCAGCGCTTGCCCTCGCGGGGCTGTTCGCGGCCGGCTGGGCACTCTCTCCGCTACGAGCACCGCAGAACAGCCACAAGGCGGGTACAGCGGAACCTGCGGTCGCCCGGACGTCCTTTCCGGGACTGGTCGCGGCCTCCGCCGAGCCGAGGCTGGCGTCACTGGGCCGCCTGACCCCGGCCAAGGGTCAGGTAGTACAGGCGCCCGGCCCATTCGACGAGCGCTTCAGCATGCGTGACCTCACCTTCAACGGGTCGAGTGTGAGCGGGTCAGCTACCATCACCAGCGACGTCAGCGACATCCTCGAGCTCGAGGCTCTCGCCGGGTTCTACGACGCGGACGGACACCTGGTCGGAACGGCGCGGTTCACGTACCACCACGACGAGTCCGCCGGCCACCCGGACCTCTCCGCGGGCCACACGCCCAACGAGCTGGAAAAGTTCAGCATCGCGGTACCCGCCAACGTGCGCGGCGACGCGGTCGCCGCCGCTGTGGGCGTGTCAGTGCTCGTCAACGAGTAAGTCCGATCGCGGCATCTCCGGACGTTCGTAGGCGGGTCTTGTGGCGGCAGTCTGGGGGTTCAAGTCATGTGTCCGGGCGCAGGATGTCCCCGACTTGGCAGTCCAGGACGTCGCACATTGCGGTAAGGGTTGAGAAGCGGACGGCCTCGGCGTGGTTGTTCTTGAGCACAGATGGGTTCACGATCGAAACGCCGACACGTTCCGCGAATTCGGTGAGGGTCATGGCGCGAGCCGCGAGGACCCTGTTGAGGTCGCAGGTGGCCGTCGAAGGGCCCGGCTGGCGGCTCACACCAAGCCCTCGAGGTGCTCACGCATAGACACGCCGCGCCGCCACGACTGCGAGGACTAAGACGGCCAGGCCGACACCGAGTGGCGCTACGCGTCGTCCGAGCGGCATGAGGGGACGTGAATCCGAGTGCCAGGGAAGCAGGTCGCACATCCGATTGATCGGCCACTGACGAGATCGCCGGCGTCCGGGAAATAGTCCCGTTGCCTCTGGCGCGGAGTGCCGGGCAGCGCCATCATGCTCGACACGGCCCAACGGGGGGTCGCTTGACAGCTGGGGGAACACATGAAGTTGTTGCGCTCAACCTTGTCCGCCACCGCCGCAGGGCTGCTGCTCCTGCCTGTCATGGCCACGGCCGCCTCGGCGGCTCCGGTCGCCAACGACACTGTCGCCGCCGCCACGGCCGTGACGTCCTTGCCCACCACGATCACTCAGGACACGACTGGCGCGACCACGGACTCGCTGGACGCTGCCCTGAACGCCAACTGCGGAGCGCCTGCCACGAATGCCAGTGTCTGGTTCAAGTACACCGCGCCTGCGGACGGGGGCGTCGTAGCGGACATGTCGGCCTCGTCGTACTCGGGCGGGTTCTTCGTCACGGAAGGAGCGCCTTCCAGTAACGGCAGCAACCTCGTCACCTGTGGCCCGACGACGGTGGGCTTTGGCACCGTCGCGGGGCAGACCTACTACGTCGCAGCGTTCTCCGACACGTCGACGAACGGTGGCCAACTGGTCGTGACGTTCGACGTGGCACCGCCACCCCCCGAGACGACGATCACCGTCAACCCCAAGGGAACGGCGTACAAGGACGGCAGCGCGAAGCTGACCGGCACCTACTCCTGCACCAACGCCGAGGACTTCTTCTCCGACATCGAGGGGACGCTCACCCAGCGAGTCGGACGGGTGAAGATCACCGGCGACTTCTTCATCAACCCGCTGCAGTGTGACGGCGCAATCCACTCCTGGGAGGCCGTCGCGTTCAGCAACAACGGCCTGTTCCGCGGCGGCAAGAGCGCCACGGTCGCCTTCTCCTTCGCGTGCGGGCTCTTGGACTGCGCAGTCGGCTACACCGAGCAGACGGTCCAGCTCAACACCAGCAAGAAGTAGGCCGACAAGGAGTCACAACCCGGACGGCGGCCCGTATGCGGCAGCGCAGCGGGTGCGGGCCGCCGTCCGCACGTGCGACCGGGCGAAATCGACTATTGGCCCGGACGACGTCGACCTACTTGGCGGCGCCGCCTGGGCAGGGCTGACAACCTTGTGTCGGCCCTAGCCGCTTTTCTCGGTTATGGGCACGGCGTCGGGCGAGGTGGTCGCGGTGGAGGCGTTTGCATCCCCTCCGAGCTTCGATGACTATGTCGCAGCGCGGGGACGCCATCTGCTGCGCACCGCGTGGTTGCTGACCGGCGATCACCAGAAGGCTGAGGATCTCGTCCAGACCGCGCTGGGAAAGTGTTGGCCACGGTGGGGGCGCATCGCCGTGTCCGGCACTGGCTCGTACGACGCGTATGTCCGTCGGGTGATGGTGACCACGTACATAGCTTGGTGGCGTCGTCGCTGGAACGCCGAGGTGGTGACCGGGCGGCTGCCGGAGGGTGGTGAGGACAGTGGGGTCGACCGTGTGCTGCAGCGTCGGGACCTGCAGGTGGCCCTGGGGGCCCTGCCTCGTGGACAACGGGCGGTACTGGTGCTGCGGTACTTCGAGGACCTCACCGAGGCCCAGGTGGCAGACGCCCTCGACTGCTCTGTGGGCACGGTCAAGAGCCAGGCCGCGCGGGGGCTGGCGACGTTGCGCCGCAGCGCGCTCCTTAGCGACGTGGAGGCGCGCCATGACTGACCCCGAGACCCGGCTACGGGACCTGATGGTGGCCGCTGCACCAGCGAACCCCGCGACTGCGGGCCTGGTCTTCGGCGCCCACCGGTATGCCGCCCGCGCCCGCCGCAGGCGCTTTGCGGGGGCGGCTGTCCTCGCTGCCGCGGTCGTCCTGGTCGCGTCGTTGACGACCGGACTCGTGGGCGGTCGTGACGCCTCACCACCCGCGGCGCCGGGTACTCACCTCGTGGACCTCACCCTGTCGACGTGCGCAGCGCGGGCTGAGGTCATGCCGCCACCGCGGGCGATTGCGTCGGCATACGGCATGGTTGCCTCCCGGTTGTGTGCGCTGCCAGGTGCGAGCAGCAGGGGAGGCGACGGGTGGGTCCTGCCGGAGACATCGCTGACCTCCGAGCGGTGGGTGGCCCGCCTTCGGCAGGCGCTGATCGACACCGACCGGCACGCCGACTGCGGCGACGGACCGTTGGGCCCTGCGTTCGTCCTTGCCCTGGAGGAGCGGGACGGGACCATCCTCGGCTACCGCAGCACCGACCTCGCCTGCAGGGGACGTGCGGCTGTCGCCGCCTACCTGGAGACCATGGCCCTCCAGGCCGCACAACGTGACGCGCTGTCCGCGGACACGAACGGCCCGAACTGCGGCCCCCCAGCGGACACTGTCTTCGACCCGACATCTCGGCCGTTGCTGGACCCCACGGGGCACCCCTACACCGGTGGTGGCGGCGGTTCAACCGTGCTGTGCCTCTACCCGCAGTACTTTCCCGCGTCACGCGCCCGGCTGGTGGAGCAGGCGTACCGCATCGCCTTCCGATCGCAGGAACGGAGCACCACACCAACCTGGATCGGACTCGGACTGATGTTTCCTGCGGTGTCGCTGAGCACCACGCCACCGCGCTCTTGCAGCCCCTCACCGTGGCGGATGGTCCTGCGGTCGGACACCTCTGACGGCTCCCCACCTGTCGAGGTCCATTCGCGATGCGCCGGCGTGTACGAGCTGACCGTGGCCAGCAGCTTCAGGCGGTACTGGACCCCAACACCGAACCTTGCCGCGCAACTCGAAGCTTGCGTCGAACCGCAACCACGGTGCGGCTGACTCGACACGCTCGGTCACCAACACAGAAGCAACGAACCGGCGGAGATGCAGATGAAGTCACCCGCAAACCCATCCCGGCGTCCCAGGGCACCGATCGCCGCCGCACTCGCGTCCTTCGCCCTCCTGGCCGGCGCATGCACCCACGCCTCGGGAAATCAGCCCAATGACCACGCCAACAGCGTCGCACCCCCCGCGACCAGCTCGCCGACGAGCACCGTCCCGAAGCCCGACCAGGACCCCCCGAAGGCTGGGGCAGGCACGACGGTGAGCATCGCCATCGGCGACAGGCGGTTCCGTCTGCATGTTCCGGTGGGCTATCGCTCCGGATCCCCGGCGGCACTGGTGATGGCGCTGCACGGTTGGGGCGGCACCTCACAGTCCATCGCGAGCAACCTCCGCCTCTACCCGCTGTCGGACACCCACGACTTCTTGTTGGTCCTGCCGGACGGGGCCTCAGACCCGGACGGCCTGCAGTTCTGGAACGCCACCGATGCGTGCTGCGACGCCTACGGCAGCAAGGTCGAGGACTCTGCCTACCTGAGCAATGTGATCGACAAGGTCGACGCCGTGTATGACGTGGATCCGGCTCGCGTGTTTGTGATCGGCATCTCCAACGGCGACTTCATGGCACACCGGTTCGCCTGCGACCACGCCGACCAGGTATCGGCCTTCGTGTCAATTGCGGGGGCCCCGAACGCCGATCCGTCGCAATGTCATCCGTCCCGAAGTGTCAGCGTCCTCGAGGTACACGGAACCGCGGATCGGAAGGTGCGATTCGAGGGCGGCTCGAGCCTGCGACATCGCTACCCCTCCGTCGACCGGACCGTGCAGACGTGGCGCGCGTTGGACCGATGCAGCGGCGCAAGACACGACCAGACACCGATCGACGCCGACTCCTCCATGAGCGGTGCCGAGACCACCCGTGCGTGGTGGGGGCCCTGCTCCGGCGCAGTTGCCGTCGGGATGTGGGTCGCCCAGGGCTCAGGCCACGCGTTCGCCTTCACTCACGGCTTCACGGCGTCGCTGCTCGGCTGGCTCAATTCCCACCCCAGAATGGCAGGCTGACCGCACCACACGGCTCATGGGTCAGGTAGGCGCGCCTTGATAGGGGCGGACAGACGGGCTGAATGCGGCAGGAGCGGACGCCAGCGATCTCCGCTGATCAGGCCAAATTCCGTCCCATCACCGGGGACGGTCTGTCGAATGGTCCACTTCTTCGCCACTGTCGGGGAGACCAGCGACCGGCTGGATGCCGAAGTAGAGCGCATCGGTCTGACCCTGAAGTGCGTCACTCTGCCCGCTGGGGAAGGACGTGTTTCGTCTGGCCACGAGGCGCTGACGTTTGGTGGGCCTAGGGGAGTACTTGGTAGCGGGTGAGCATGCCGGCCTTGATGTGGTCGTTGACGTGGCAGTGGAACAGCCAGGTGCCGGTGTTGTCGGGGACCATGTCGGCGACGACCATGCTGGCCGGCAGGAGGTTGACGACGTCCATGCGCATGCCGCTGACGAGCACGTCGTTGCCGTGCCAGTGGGGGGTGTGCAGGTCTGTCTCGGTGCCCATGCCCATGACGTACCAGCGCACGTGCTGGCCCTTGTGCATCGTGATCATGGGCATGTTGCCGTACAGGTAGCCGTTGATGGAGTGCTTGAGGTTGGTCTCGACGAACTCGTCGTCCAGGTCCGCGCCGGGGCGCGGCATCGGGGGTGTGCCGTACCGCCGCTCGTTGTCGGCGAGCAGCGGTGACAGGGTCTCGTTGTCGATGAAGAACTCGGTGAAGAGCTCACGGTCCACATCCTTGGGAGTGCCGTCCGGA
The DNA here is from genome assembly GCF_042668795.1 of Pedococcus sp. NPDC057267. Taxonomy (NCBI): domain Bacteria; kingdom Bacillati; phylum Actinomycetota; class Actinomycetes; order Micrococcales; family Intrasporangiaceae; genus Pedococcus; species Pedococcus sp. NPDC057267. Next base: position 39,791 of record NZ_JBHUYG010000014.1, read on the forward strand.
CGGGCCCATCCCTTGCGGGTCACGACCATGGGTCCCATGAGGCCGGCGTAGGTGTCCGCGATCTCGTCGGTGTGCGAGTGGTACATCCACATCACCGAGCTGCCGTCGTGCGGGCCAGGTCCGGCGCGCTCGGGGACCTGCCAGGTGTAGGTGTGCGTGCCGCCGGTCGGCACGGCGTCATCCGCCTTGTCTGCCTTGGAGGTGCCGTCGTTGTACGGGGCGCCCTCACTGTCCTTGGCGTAGAACACCCCATGCGGGTGAACGGCCGCGGGGAAGGGGCAGGCGTTGCGGAAGACCACCTTGATGGTGTCCCCGACTTCGGCATGGATGACGGGCCCAAGGAAGCCCAGGTACTGCTGATCGCTGGGACGGGACTGTGGGTGCGCGAAGCTGGAGTCGGAGTACCCGCGGTAGAGGCACTTGTCGTACACCGACCCGATCCGGCCGGGCCCGCTGGCCACGTAGGGCTCCGCGACCGGGTCGAAGGGCTCACCGGTGATGAGGTTGCGGCCAGCGGGCGCATAGTTCCAAGGCACCACGTCCGCGGAGATGTAGTACGTGCGTGTCACGCCGTTGCTGCGGAACGGCGCACCGCCCACCTCGCTGTTCCAGTAACCCGCTCCGACCATCGCCCCCGTGTGCCCCTCGGCCATCGTGGTCTCGGCGGCGTTCGCCACCACTGTGGCTCCGAGGCCTGCGCCGAGCAGCACCACCCCCACAACTGCCCCGACGCGCCGAGCCACCGTCAACCCCAGACGACCCGAAGCCGCCGCGATGCCACCCACCATGAGGGTGGCCTCCGCTGTCAGCGCCACCAAGCCCAACGGCTCAGCCCAGTTGCCCACGTCGTCCCGGATCTGCGGCAGGCCCATCCAGCGACTGGCCACGTAAGCCGCCACCGCCAGGCCACCAACCATCGCCGCGTACGCATAGACTCGCCGACTCTCGCGCAGCCAAAGCAGCACCGCCAAGAGCACGCCGACGAGCTCGAGCGCAACAAACGAGATGCCTATATAGGGCGCCTCGTGGAAGTGGTCCTCAGTGATCGGCACGTGTGCGGCGGCGGCAACCAAAGCGGCCGGGATCAGCACCGCCCGCCACGCACTCACCCGTGCTTGCGACGTCAACATGGCGACAACCTAACTTAGGCTTACCTAACTACTTCTACTCGGGGACTTGTTCAGCGCAGTTGCGCTGCTGTTTCGCTGGCACTTCATGGCCTTCGCACGCGCTTCATGGCACACGATCTCCCGCTGGTCCGTGCGTTGCAGCCCCGGCGATCGCCGGTGCGCTTCACCTCGTCCGTCCGCCAGAAGGTGCATCCGAGAACTGACGTTCCTTCTTGCGGGAAGTTGTCATCGTGGCAAGACCGTTGCCCTACCGCTGCCGGCCGGTCTGCGGCGCCCTTCACGGTGAGTGCCAGGGCTTGGAGCGGCGCACCACGAGTGGCGTTCACGGCTGCTGGCTATGGCCGTCGTCACGGCTTTCCCTATCGCGCCGGGCCACTCCGAGTGCTGCGTCGATCTCGTCATCGCTGAGGTGCCCGGCACACCCGGCGGCGGCCACGATCGCCTCGCTCAGCAGAGAGATTTCGTGCTCGAGGTCCGGGTCGTTGAGCGGCGGGTTAGGGGCGTCGGGCATCTCGGGCTTCTGCTGCTGGTAGCTGGGGTACGTCCAAGTCTGACAGTGGCGCCTCATGACAAATCCGGCTTAACGCCCAAAAAAGACCAAACGGTCTAACACGACATCGGGCGAAGGTCTCCACCCCGCCGTTGCGGAAACAACCTTCTGCGCGGGACTCGATATCTGCAGGAGGCGAAGAAGGGCTCGTAAACTGTCCCGCCGGCGAACGAAGGGCGGCTGACACCTGTGATGGCTCGCTAGGGTTGTCAGTGAGCCGGGCGGGCTGCCGCACCGAGTCGCTGCGAGTCGCTGACCGGCGCGCGGGCCCCTCACGGTCCACAATCGACGCTGCGAGGCCGCCCCGAGGGTGCAGACGCCCGAGCTCTGAGCGGGGGTGCGCTCGGGCGCCTGCGATCGCCAACGGTAGGCCAACGGTCTTCCTTCGATCACGACTTCCCGTAGAAAGACAGCCGGTTCTCGTAGTGCCGTCTGGCGGACGGACGATCAGAACGCCGTGCACCAGTGGCGGACCTGTCGGCACCGCACGGCTCCCGGGGCCAGACTCCTTCGCCCCAGTGTCGCTGTCAGACCTCGCCGCCTGACAGCGCCGGCCCCTCGCAGGACTTGGCCAGACACCGGGGGCATTCGTACACCACGCGGGTGCCGTCCGTTGCGGTGACCATCTCGGTCATCACCCACACGTGCTCCAGGGGACCGTGCCAACGGAAACGAGATGGTGGACGTGCCCTCGGGCGATCGGAGCTGCGGCTGAGCGCCGAGCCGAGCTGCGGGCACGTCCGGCGCTCGGCGCTACGTTCGGCACCCAGCATCATGCTCCGCCGGCTGGGACCACGATCACTGCTCGCTCTGCCAGCATCACATCAGCGTCCCGCTCGCTGCCGACGACCCGGAGGCGGTGGAGCGCGGCTACGTGACAGATGACAACTCCAGCTGGGTGCGCGAAGGCTGTTGCGTCCAGAAGCGGTTCGCCTGGTCCACCGCCAGGTAGCGATCCGTCCGTGGATTGGCGGTACCGCAGCACGGCATGATCGGGCGGTTCGTGCAGTCCTCGCGTGCCAGGTCGTCGAACCGGACGGCTTGTGCCGTCCAGACCGGCGGCTTCAGACCCCACCTACACCCTCGATTGGGATGAGCCCTCTATCGTCGGTCCATGACCACTCGACTGAACCCCTACCTGAGCTTCGCGGGTGATGCCTCGGCCGCCCTGGCGTTCTACCAGGACGTGTTCGGCGGCGATCTCACGATCAACCACTTCGGCGACTTCGGCACCGACGACCACGGCATTGGCGACCAGGTCATGCACGGCCAGCTGGAAACACCGTCTGGCCTCACGCTGATGGCCGCCGACATGCTGCCGGGAGAGACGTTGCGGCCCGGGAACAACCTCGCGGTCAGCCTCGGCGGGGACGACACCGAGGAAATGCGCGGCTACTGGCAGGCGCTGTCGGACGGAGGGACCGTGACGGTCGAGCTGGCCACCCAGCCGTGGGGCGACGCGTTCGGGATGTGCGTCGACCGGTTCGGGACCTCGTGGCTGGTCAACATCGCCGGGGGCGGGTGACCTAACCGATCCGCGCCGCGCCCGGTCGCTAAGGCTGTCCGTCGGTACCGCAGGTCGGCGATGCCGCGGCCGGCGGCAGTCCCCTTGGTCAACCTCGTCACCGGCCGCTCGGCCCAGCGATCGACCACGCTAAGACGGCCCCGCAGGTGTGCCGTCATAGGCACGACCGGAGGCAAATCCGGACGTCGCGGGCTCCCTGTGCGTGATACTCCTTCCGTGAGCGACGCACAGCCGAGCGCCCACGTGTCGACCGAACGTTTGGGTCGGTCGACGAACTGGGTGGCGCGGCTCCTCGGAGCTGGCCGTTCCCTCGATGACTCATCGGACGAGCCCACCGCCACCTGCCACTTGCAGGTGGCTGACAGCGAGAACGCCCTTTGCGGATACGAGTGGGAAGGCCTCACCCGCCTGCCTGGAGAGCTTGGGTGGAAGGACCTCCACCCAGACTTGCGGTGCGACCGATGCTCAGCTGTCGCCGGTGTCGTCGACGAATCTCCTGAGGGGCGGCGCTACCGGCACGCGTTGTGAAGGGGTCACCGTCAGCGGCATGTGCGGGCGGCTCACAGGGCGGCTTTAGTGTGGCCCCGGAGGGGGTCGTCTCCTGGCGGGAATCTGCCGGAGCAACTCTCGGTCAATGTCCTGCGAGTCTGGCCACGACCGGCCCCATCGTCTCGGCGAAGTCGGCGCCGACCACGAAGTAGCTGACACCGAGTTCCTCCCGCCTCCGCTGGATCACCTCGGTCGCGGCGCCCGGGTCATCCGGCAGAAAGGCTAAGGAGTCGGACTCGCGCATGGCGGCAGGGTCGGTGTCGCGGGCAGAGGCCATGAAGGGCGCGACCGCGTCGCCGATGACGGAGACATGCAGCGCCAGTTCGAGGTCGCGTCCGGCTCGGAGTCTGCGTGCGATCGCGGCAGCGTCCGACCGTGTGTCGCCCGGGATCGCAACGACCGTGACGGTGTCGGCGACCTCGAGGGCCAGCGCCTGAGCTTTGGGTCCACGCACCGCCATGATCACGGGGGTGTGAATATCGGGACCGTCCAGCTCACGCAACCGCGTCACGGTCTCTCGGATCTGCTCCAGCCGCTGGCCTGGCGACGGGACGGGCATCCCGACGGACCCGAGTTCGTCCTCGATCCCGGGGCGGCCCGTGCCGATGCCCAGTTCGAATCGGCCGTCGGTGAGTGTGGTCAGCGAGTGGGCCTCCCACGCCGTCTGCCAGGGTGCGCGCAGCGGGGAAGCGTAGACCCAGGTGCCGACGCGCAGGTCGGTATCGGCGGCCGCCATCGCGAGGGTGGGTGCGGGAGAAGGCTGCCAGTGCGGGACGTCGGGCATTAGCAAGGTTGAGTATCCGAGGCCGGCGATGCGGCGTACTCGCTCGCGCCACGTGGCGATGTCGGTGAGCACCGGTGCGACCACGCCGAAGCGGAACGGTCTAGTCATGGCTGCATTTCCTCCCATGCCCTATGGACCCTAGGGCTTTGGGGAACTCATCGGCCGGGCCTTGTGCGCCGACTCGATCCTTCGCTACATGACGCTGCAACGCGACGCGCTGTACGGACGGTTAAGCGACTGACGACCGCGTTCGCAGACAGACAGCGAGCGGCTCGGGGCAGATGCGGACGCATTAGGGACGACCTCGATCGTCGATGACGACGCTCAACAGTCCTTGCGGCGGCTCGTCGTCGAGCAACAGGGGCTCCGCAACCTTCCGCTGCAAGTCCTCTTCGCTCATCCAAGACGGCAACGAATCAGCGACCACGAGCTCGGGGTACTTCGCCAAAATGTCACCCGCGGACGGGGCGATCACCACGCCCCATAGGCCGCCCATCCCGTAGTCGCAAGCGACAAGGAACTCGTGTTGACCGAGCAGCTCGTCCAATCTCGAACGCGTCACACGTAAAGGGTCCCACTGGCTCGACGTGGACGAGCGCCCAGCGGCTACTTAGAGACTGGTCGCAGGATCGGTGTCTGGCCAGACTCGGTCCAGGTGCTCGGCGAGGCGCTCTCACAATGCGGCTGCCCACCGGTGTCATTGGTGTGGCTCTCTCATGGCATGCGTCCTCGTCGGGCACCGCGCGAGGAGAGGCTCGAAAGGGGTTTGTTCGGCTCGAAGTAGCAATGCCCTCCCCGCTTCACATTCACGGCCAGTGAAGGAGGAGAGCATGAGCGTCATCATCGGGATGGACCCGCACAAGCGCTCGGCCACGATCGAGGTGATCGACCAGAGCGGGCGACCGTTGGCGGTCGGACGGTACGGCACGGACAAGGCCGGGTACTCCGAGCTGCTGGCCGCCGGTCGCCGGCACCCCGAGCGGGTGTGGGCGGTCGAGGGCTGCAACGGCATCGGCAAACACATCGCGCACCGGCTGGTCCACGACGGTGAGGTCGTCGTCGACGTGCCGCCGAAGCTGTCCGCGCAGGTCCGGGTGTTCGCCACCGGCAACGGCCGCAAGACCGACCCGGTCGACGCCCGCTCGGTCGCGCTGGCTGCGCTGTACGCACCGGCCAACCCCGGCCTGCGACGGGTGGAGGTCGACGACGACCTGGTGGTGATGGGCCTGCTGGTCGACCGACGCGACGAGCTCGGTCGAGCGCGCACCCAGACGATCAACCGCCTGCACCGGTTGCTGTTGGAGCTGTTTCCCGGTGGTGCCAAGCAATTCCTGTCCGCGCCACAGGCGAAGGCGTTGATCGCGACCACCAAGCCACGGGACCTGGTCAGCAAGACCAGGCGCCGGCTCGCGGTCGAGCTGGTCACCGAGCTCGAGGCCATCGACCGCAAGATCAAGACGGCCGAGAAGGACCTGGCCGCACTGGTCACCGAACACGGGTCGACCCTGATGGAGCTGCCCGGGATCGGTCCCACCGGCGCGGCCAGGTTGCTCGCCGACGTCGGGGACGTCCACCGCTTCCGCGACAAGGATCGCTTCGCCTCGTGGAACGGCACCGCACCCCTGGACGCCTCCTCCGGCGCCCAACAGCGACACCGGCTGTCCCGGGCCGGGAACCGGCGGATCAACCGGACGCTGCACATCATGGCCGTCGTCCAGCTGCGCCACCCCACCCCAGGACGGGAGTTCTACGACGCCCGAAAGGCCGGCGGCACACCCTCGATGATGGCCATGCGCGCCCTCAAACGCCGTCTGTCCAACGTCGTGTACGCCCGCATGCTGGCCGACCAGAACCGGCGCGACCACGGCGCGGCGACGGGCCCGGGAGGGCAACTGGGCAACGACTCTGACTCCACCGCGACCGGCTCACAGCCCAACACCGGCACTTCGGACAAGCCACTTCCCGGACCCGCCACCAACAAGCCTAGAACCCTCGTGCCCGCGGCGTCTTGACCTAAAGGGGTGCCATGAGCGGGTAGTGCCCCTAAAACTGCCTGAAGGGCGAGCCGTCCGGCTGGGTGGGTCAGTGTGAGGGGCGCTCGATGAGAAGTCCGGCTCCGAAGAGCACGAGGACGCCTCCGCTCGCGCGCAGCAGTCTCTTCATGCGGCGGCCGTTGCGCAGGAACGTGCCCGCGGCGCTGAACACCAGGGCGTATCCGACTAGCGATGCGAACCCCAGAACGGCGAACACGACGCCCAGGACGAACGCGTCCCTCGGTGAGCTGGAAGCGCTGAGGAACTGGGGAATGACGCTCGCGTAGACGACGACCGTCTTCGGGTTGGACAGGTCGCTGATGAAGCCCTCGCTGAAGGCGCGGCGACGACTCACCGCGACTACGCCCTGGGCATCTGCGTGGCCCTGGCCTGGGTTGAAGTCCCGGGTGCGGAGCAGCTTGATGCCGAGAAAGATCAGGTAGGCAGCACCGGCGACGCGCACCACGTCGAACGCCAGCTGCGACGAGACGAGCAGTGCCGTCAGACCGAGCACGGAGGCCGTGGCCCAGATCAGGTCAGCTGCGAGCACGCCCGCGCCGGTGACGACAGCCGTGCCACGCCCTCGAAGGGTGGCGCTCTTGAGAACGAGAACCACGGCCGGACCCGGGATCACCACCAGGACGGCCGCCAATGCTGCGAAGGCGAGGATGGTGTTTGTACTCACAGCGGGATGATGCCACGCGACGTTGCCGTCGGGGCCGGTGTCTTCGGGGAGTGGACTCGCGCTGGACTGGCTGCCCTTGTCCTCACATCGGCTGCTTGTTTCATTGACGCACGGCCGGTGCCTGGCGAGGCTCGGTCGAGGCGTTCGGGCTGTCGCTCTCACATCGGCTGCTCACCTTGGTGTGGCTCTCATTTGGCCTGCGCAGTCCCGGACGTCGATCCCCAGAGCGGGAGAGGCTCAAGAGGGGTGTGCCCGGCTCAAAGCAGCGTTGCCCTCCCAGCTCGACAACCACACAGGTACGAGCGAGGAGAACGTGGTGAATCAGGAACTAGCGCGGGTGGTCATTGGGATGGACCCGCACAAGCGGTCAGTGACGATCGAGGTGATGCAGGACGACGAGAGCATCGTCGGTTCGGGTCGCTTCGGCACCGACCTCGCCGGCTACCGGGACATGGTCACCATGGCCCGGCAGTGGCCCGTGCGGGTCTGGGCGATCGAGGGATGCAACGGCATCGGCCGGCACATCGCGCTGCGCCTGCTGGCCGACGGTGAACAGGCCATCGACGTGCCACCGAAACTGTCCGCGCGAGTGCGCGCCTTCGCCACGGGCCAAGGCCGTAAGACCGACGCCACCGACGCCCACTCCATCGCCCTGGTCGGCACCCGGATGAGCGGCCTGCGCCCGGTGGTCAACGATGAGCAGCTGGCCGTGTTGCGGGTGTTGGTCGACCGGCGCCGCGCCCTCGGCGAGGACCACACCCGGATGATCTCCCAGCTGCACCAGCTGCTGCTCGAACTGATTCCCGGCGGGGCCAAACGGGACCTGTCCGCCGCCCAGGCGAAGAAGTTGCTCGCGACCGTCCGGCCCCGCGACGTCGCCGGCAAGGCCCGCAGGCGTGTGGCCGCCGAACTCATCAGCGATCTGGAACGGATATACGCCCGCAAGAAGGCCGCGAACAAGGAACTCGCCGACCTGCTCACCACGACCGGCACCACCCTGACCCGCCTGCACGGCATCGGCCCCTCCGGCGCCGCCCGGCTGCTCGTCGAGGTCGGCGACATCACCCGCTTCCCCGACAACAACCACTTCGCCTCCTGGACCGGCACCGCACCCATCGACGCCTCCTCCGGCGACCACGTGCGCCACCGCCTGTCCCGCGGCGGCAACCGCCAGATCAACCGCGTCCTGCACATCATGGCCACCGTCCAGCTGCGCAACCCCACCGAAGGCCGCGCCTACTTCGACCGCACCAAAGCCCGCGGCAAGACCTCCAACGAAGCCATGCGCTGCCTCAAACGACGACTGTCCGACATCGTCTTCCGCACCATGCTCAACGACGCAGCCCACACAATGGCGACGAGCCCGGGAGGGCAACGGGGCAACGACTCTGACTCCAGCGCGACCGGCTCACAACCCCACACCGGCACTTCGGACAAGCCACTTCCCGGACCCGTCAACACCCAGCCTAGGACCGCCCTGCCAGTCGCGTCTTGACACAGAGGGGAGCCATGAGCGCGCTGTCACGACCACGCCGGCAGGCGGCGGATTGACGCACCTGCGGGCCGCGCGGATCGCGGCATGAGGAGACGCTGGTCGCTAGCCTGCGACCCCGACCACCTGGCCGAGGATGTGGGCCGCCTCCGGGAAGCGCGCCGGGTTCTCGGCGGAGAAGTTCAGACGGATGAAGGGCCCCGGGGGTTCGGCGGGGAACCACTCGGTGCCGGGTCCGATGACCACGCCTCCTGCTTCGCAGTCGCGGACGAACTGGTGGACGTCGATGCCGTCAGGCAACCTGGCCCAGATGTTCAGGCCACCTAGCGGCACCTGCTCGACATGTAACTCGGGCGCGCTGTGCCGTAGAGCGCTGAGCATCTGGTCGCGCCGCGACTTCAGCTGTTTATGCATGCTGCGCAAGTGGCCCGGCCATCCGGGTTGGGTGACTACATCGAGTGCGGCGGCTTGGAGCAGCCCGCTGACGTACATGGTCTCGGCTGCCCGGTCGGCGAGGATGCGGTCCCGGGCCGGGCCGCGGGCGATGACCGCCGCAACGCGCAGTGCGGGCGACACCGACTTGGTCAGGGAGCGCAGGTAGATGACATGTCCGTCATTGTCGTGCCCGATGAGCGGGCTGGGTTCGGCGTCGATGCCGAGGTCATGGGCCCAGTCGTCCTCGATGAGGAAGGCGCCGCGCCGTCGCACGATGTCGAGCACCGCCTCGCCAGTCTCCATGGCCCACTGCGAACCGGTCGGGTTGGCGAATGTCGGCTGGGCGTAGAAGGCGCGGGCGCCGGTGGCCGCGAAGGCTCGGTCTACATCGTCTGGATCTGGGCCGGTCGGGCCGGACGGAACCGGCACCAGGACGACGCCGGTCTGCTCGGCAGCCAGGATGGCGCCCCAGTACGTCGGCGACTCGATGAGCAGTGGCTGCCCAGCACCGACGAGTGCTCGGAAGATGGAGCTCAGACCGCTCTGGCTCCCAGCGATGATGAGCGCGTCGCGCGCGGCTGGTGGCGTGATCCCGGCTGGGGTCCGGGTCGCGACCTGGCTGGCAAACCACGCCTGCAACTCCGGGAGTCCGGCAGCTGGCGAGCGGGTCAGCGCCGCCTCCGTGCGCGCAGCTCGAATCAGGGCAGCCCGCACGAGGCGCTCGGGGAGCAAGTCTCGGGAGGGGTATCCGGAGTGCAGCTGGATGGCATCGGGGACCGAACCTCGCTGCGTCGACGACAACCCGCTCGTTCGCGCCCGCGGTGAACCCAAGGCCCCTGTCTGCCAGCCGAAGTCGGCCGGGCTGCTGGTTCGGGCCGAGCGCACGAACGTGCCCACCCCGGGCCGGCTCTCCACCAACCCCAGCGCCGTCAGCTGACGCATCGCCTTCTGCACCGTCACTGGACTCGCACCATACTCGGCCATCAGCGCACGGTTCGAAGGCAGCTGCGAGCCAGGCGGCGCCGACGCCACCCAAGAGCGGAGTGCATCAACGATCCGACTTGCGCTATCGTTGTTCATGACACAGCAGAGTAGCGTTACTGCGCCAGAGAAGCTGGTGCTACCGAACGTCCACCACACCGGGTCGGGCTTGGGTTGGGGACTGGTCGGCATCACAGCCTTCTCCTTTACCGTCCCCTTCACCCGCGTCGCTGCCCACGACGGATTGTCGGCCCTGTTCATCGGCTCCGGCCGCGCCGTCGTAGCCGCCGCCCTCGCGGTGGTCGCCCTGCTGGTCACCCGCCAAACCCGCCCCACCAACGTGCAGTGGGCGCGTCTGGCCGTTGTCGCCGGCGGAGTCGTCGTCGGCTTCCCCCTCCTGACCTCGTACGCGCTGACCACCGCCCCCGCCAGCCACGGCGCTGTGGTCATCGGCCTGCTGCCGGCAGCCACCGCAGTCATGGCCGTCCTGCGCGGCAGGGAGCGCGTCCACACCACATTCTGGGTCTTTGCAGCCCTCGGCGGGGCCGCCGTCATCACGTTCGCCGCCCTACAGAACGGCGGTCTCGGGTCACTACACTGGTCCGACTTCCTGCTGTTCGGCGCCGTCATGGCCGCCGCCATCGGGTACGCCGAGGGTGGCCTACTCGCCCGCGAGCTGGGCGCCTGGCAGACCGTCTCCTGGGCCCTGGTCCTCGCCGCGCCTCTCATGGTCGTGCTGACCGTCGTGTCCGTGGTGAACCAGACCCCGACGGGGACGCCGGTCCAGTGGCTCGCCTTCGCCTACCTGTGCGTCGTGTCCATGTACCTGGGGTTCTTCGCCTGGTACCGCGGCCTGGCCATCGGCCCCATGGCACAGGTCAGCCAGGTCCAACTCGTCCAACCCGTCCTGAGCATCCTGTGGGCCGCGCTCATCCTTCGCGAGCACCTGACCTGGCCAACCATCCTCGGCGGCCTCGTCGTCATCGCCTGCGCACGGTTCGCCGTGCGCGCCCGCCTGGGCAAGGCCACCGCCTGATGCGTCACACGCCCCGGTACCTGATGACCGACCCGCAAGAGGTCAAGCGCGTCATCCGCGCCAACCCCTGGGCCACCTTCGTCTCGCCGGCCGCCGGTGGACTCGTGGCCTCCCACTACCCCGCCATCCTCGACGACACCGCCACCCAAGGCGACGACATCACCATCCTCAGCCACTTCGGGCGCCCCGACGACGAACTGCACGAGCTCGGCCAGCACCAAGTCCTCATCATCATCCAAGGACCTCACGACTACGTGTCACCCAGCTGGTACGCCCCGGGCGACCTCGTCCCGACGTGGAACCACGTCACCGCCCACCTCTACGGCACCCCACACGTGCTTAGCGAGGAGGAGAACTACAACGCCCTGTCCATGCTGACCGACCACTTCGAACAGCACATGCCGCAAGGCCGGTCCCTGTCCGAAGACGACGCAGGGACCAGACGGGCAGCGAATGGCACAGTCGGATTGCGGGTGAAGGTCGACCGATTCGAGGCCCGAGCCAAGCTCAGCCAGAACAAGACGCCCGACGTCATCGAAAACGTCACCGCGCACATCGCCGAACACAACCCGGCGCTGGCGGACGAGATGCGCCGGGTCCACGGCAACAGCTCGGCGGAGGGCCAAGCGCACCGGCTTGACGTTGGGTGAACCGCGACGGAAGTCAGATCGTCAGGCGCAGGGAGCCAGACACGCGATCCACAGCCTCGGTCAGGACAGGGCACCCGGTCGTGAATCGCAGGCGGACGAAGCCGGGCACCTCCGATGCCGAAGACGCGCCAGCCCCTGCTGTCACGGGGATGAGCCGCTGTCGTCTGCCAGTCTCCGCTCAGCGGCATGTAGGTGAATGGCCACCCAGCTGGCGGCGGTAAGACGCGGCCTGGAGCTGCCCTAGGGCGGAGGGGGCTTAGGCTTCTGGCGTCTGGGAATGCGGTCACGGATCCTTGCTACCTGACGCCGGAGATCATTGGCGTCTGTGCGCGCCTCGCTCCCACCAGTCCGCAGGGGCCCGGCCTTCCTCAATCCACCGTGAGACGAACTCCGCATCGGAGAGGTTGCAGAACTTCCAGAGCTCCTTGGCCGCTCGGCCGTACTGGAAGATCACCTGGTCGGCCTCAAAGGCATCCAACTCTCCGGCGCGGACGCGGTCGATCGCTTCGCCCACCCGCGCGACCAGCGCGACCAACCGAGCCTCGTGACAGGCCGCGACCACCTCACGGGCAGCCTGCCGCTCCGAATTGCCGGACATGAGCTGAAGCTACTAAGCCGGGAGCGTTCGGGGATGCGCTCCAAATGTGCTCAGCGTCCGACGGGTACGCACTCTCGACGCCGCAGAAGCCTGCGACTCGCCGTGCCCGACTCCGTGCGTTGGCGAAGGGCCAACGCCCAGGTCGAACGTCTGATCGCTCTGCGGCGTGCGAGTGCGGCGGCATCCGCGGATCAGTGCCGGGCGCGGGCGAGCTCGCAGGCGCCACCCGGGTGGCAGAGGTATGTGCTCACAGGGCTGCGGCCATCTGAGGGGAGGCGAGCCGAGCCCTCCCCGCTGAGGGCAGCGATGACGCTTCAGCGCAGTGGCGGCGGGCCCAGCAGTTCTATGGCGTGCTGCTGCGCCGCGTGACCCAGCGCTCCGGGGTCCACCGCGCCCGGTTGGGGCAGCTCACGGCGCAAGGCCGGCTGCCCCACGGCGTCGGCGAAGTCCTCGAAGCCGGACGGGGTCGTGATCTGCAAGGCGCGCAGCGGCTCCTCCTGCCCTACCAGGAACGTGTGGGCCAGCCCGACGGGCAGAAGGACGAAATCCCCCGCCCCTGCGTGGAGGCTCCGCCCGGCGCAGCGGAACTCGGCCGCCCCCGAGAGCACGTAGAACAGCTCGTCCTCAGCGAGGTGCCGGTGCAGAGGCGGAGCAAAGCCGGCCGGATTGACGAACTCCGCCACCGTGATCTGACCCCTTGTCTGGCCGCCGGTGGCCTTGAGCGTGACGAGGCTCCCCAGGAACCACAGGGCCTCACCCTCGTCGGCTCGCAGGAGGTACGGAGCGTTCGCGTCCTGGCCCATGGCATCACCTTCGGTAGAACACCAGTATGGTCAATATTGCGAGGGTATGGTGGTGGAGTGCCTAGCGTCAAGAGCGTTGAGATGAAACGCCCCTACCGGTCTGCGGTTCGTGAGGAGGGGGCGCGTCGCACTCGACGGGCCATCGTCGCTGCAGCGGCCTCGCTGTTCACCGAACGCGGTTACGGAGGCGCTTCGCTGGCTGACGTGGCCGCCGCCGCGGGCGTCTCCCGGCCGACTGTGACGGCAACGTTCGGGTCGAAACCCGCGCTGCTGCGCGAGGTGCTCGACCAGGCCCTTGCCGGGGATGACGAGCCCGTTCCGGTGGCCGACCGGCCATGGTTTCGCCCCGTGTGGCAGGCCCAGACGCACGCCGACCTTCTCACGGCATACGCGCACGTGTGCACCCTGATCGGGGCTCGCGCATCGCTGCTGTTCGAGGTGGTACGACGAGCTGCCGACGGCAATGCCGAGGTGGCAGAACTGTGGGAGCGCACACGCCGCAACCGTCGCGCCGGCGCCACCATGGTGGTCGACCAGCTGCAGAGGCTGCCACCTTCACCCGAGTGGCTTGGACATGAAGCAGCGGTCGATGCACTGTGGATCTTCAACGATCCTTCACACTATGACGCACTGGTCACCCAGTGTGGTTGGAAGGAGAGCGACTTCACCCGGTGGCTGGCTTTGCGCATGCAGGATGCTCTCCTTCGAGGATGAGACCTCGGTCTCGAGCCTCGCACGGCCTTCCTACGCGCCCATCCGCCTCTCGGCAGGAGCGGATGCTCACGCCCCAATCCGCTCGCGAGCGGCCTCGTCGACAGATTGGCAGCGGCGCCGAGCGCGGGTGTCGACAATGGAGTCCAGGGGCACAACGCTGATCAGCGATGTCACACGTACCGCCTCAGCACGGGCTGCACCTATCAAGCTGGGCTAGCGACTCTCCGATCTTCAGGCAGAAGGAAATGTGCAGACCGGTGACGTATCTGCATTCCTCGCGCGACATTTCGTGCGCCAGGGCGCGGGGCACCCCCGCGTCCGGTTCGCCGACGGTCTACGCGGGCGTCGACTCGCTCATCACGCTGAGACTCGCTGGTGGCATCAACCTCGTCTCCGGCGCCACGCCAAGCTCTGAGACCGTCATCGCGGAGGACTGTGACTTGCAACCGAATCGCGCACTCCGGGTGTGCCACGGGTGTGCCACATGGCGGCGCCGGCGGGCTTGTCCCTTTCGCTCGTGAAGTTGTCGGATGGCCCGTTGCAGGCGATGGAGGTCACCCCCAGGCGCGAAGACTCACTCCTGACATCCGCTTGGAAAGCGTCATTCGTCCACGGGAGGCTGGGTGATCTCGGTGTCGGCTGCCCGCGCCTGGCCCTGCCACGGTGTGCTGGTTACCCGTGAGTGGTCGTGGTTGGTTGCCAGTGTGCCCTCGGGCAGATTCGAACTGCCGACAACCCGCTTTAGGAGTCGCATGAGGGTGTGCGGCGCCTGGGTAAACGCACGGAATTTGTGCGTGGATGCTTGTCATTCGCTTACGTCGCTCAGGGTCGCTTGGCGGCATGGTGTGCCACAACTGTGCCACGGGGTCCTGACGTCAATCGTGTTCCAAGCTTCCGCCATCGGCGTCGCGGGTCTGCTGGGCGCCATTAGCCGGGCTAGCCGCAAGGCTGGACCGGCCCGAGGATGCAGACGCCCGAGCTCTGAGCGGGTGTGCGCTCGGGCGCCTGCGATCGCCAACGGTCTTCCTTCGATCACGACTTCCCGTAAGAAGCACAGCCAGTTCTCGAGGTGCCGTCGGCGGACGGACGATCAGAACGCGGTGCACCAGCGGCGGACCTGTCGGCCCCGCACGACTCCCGGGGCCAGACTCCTTCGCCCCAGTGTCGCTGTCAGACCTCGCCGCCTGAGAGCGCCGGCCCCTCGCAGGACTTGGCCAGACACCGGGGGCATTCGTACACCACGCGGGTGCCGTCCGTTGCGGTGACCATCTCGGTCATCACCCACACGTGCTCCAAGCAGCCCTCAGGCACATTCGGGAATCCTCCAGGGTGAACGTCCAACGGCACCCCGAGTTCGAGCACGACCAGTGCGCCAGCACGCGGTCGGTGCCCTTCACCAACCGCGTTCCACACCGGGGGCAATGCGGCCACTCACCACTCATCTGCAAAGGGCCCCATGACAGAGGAGGTCCCGATCACCCCGGCTGCGGCCCGTCCGCCCAACCCCGCAGGGTTACGGCCACACCGTCGCCGCGTGGACCGCACCTGACCGGCCTTCATTCCAAGGGTCTTGCCGCTGTAAACGCGGCTCAGCGCCGCGCTGCGTGGCCGCCGATGCGGGCGACCGAGGTCGACACGTTTCGTGGTTTCGGTTGCCGCCCGTGCGTCTTAGACGACGTTTCGGCTATGCGATCAACGGTGGTGACGGAGGTCGTCACATGAGGTGGGCGAAGGCGACGATGTTGTCGACGTAGTGGCCGGTGGCCTGGTCGAAGGCGCCGCCGCAGGTGATCAGGCGGAGCTCGGCTCGGCCGTGGGTGTCGCCGTACACGGTGGCTGTGGGGAAGTTCGCCTTGGAGTACCGGGCGACCTGGTCGACGACGAAGGTTGCGGTGGTGCCGTCCTTGCGGGTCACGGTGACCTTGGCGCCACGGTGGAGGGCGCCGAGACGGTAGAAGACGGCGGGGCCGGCCTTGCTGTCCACGTGCGCGCCGATGACTGCGATGCCCAGCTCGCCCGGGGTGGGACCGTCGGCGTACCAACCGGCACGTTGGAAGTCGGCAGGGGCCTCGAGCTTGCCCGTGGAGTCGAGGTGCAGGTCGACGATGCCGCGGGTGTCGACGCCGATGGAGGGGATCTGCAGTGCGGTGGGTGGGCTGGCTGCCATCAGCGGGCCGAAGCTCGGCGAGACGTTGGGCTCGTCTGTTCCCGCGGACGGTGCCGTCGTGGGGGGCGTGGTCGTCGATGCACTGCTCGCCTGTTGGCTCGAGGGCTGGGGCGGCGGACCTGGCGCTGCGAGGCCCTTCTGGACCAAGGTTGCCCCGGCCAGCAGGAGGAGCACGGTGGCCGCC
>NZ_JBHUYG010000015.1:0-53492 GCF_042668795.1 Pedococcus sp. NPDC057267
AGAGCCCAATCCTCCACAGAGATCACCCATCCAATCTGTCTGGGTGGCCTCGTTTTCGACCGTCGTTATGGCTTCGTTTTCAACCGTCGTCGACAGTGCCACACCGGGGGCACAAGCCAATGGGTCATATAGCGAGACACCGGGTCCATCCTGCGACGTTTCCGCAGGTCAGACACGGTGTCCTTTGGTGGAGCTGAGGGGATTCGAACCCCTGACCTTCTCATTGCGAAGGCCTCCGTGGCCCACCGCATCGCCTGCCCAGTGCTCGGCAGACACTCCGCCGGGTGCATCCAATGCACGGCGTAAACCTCCGGGAGCACAAGGGGGGCACAAGCAGGCGGCTCGCCAGGCGAGTCGCCGCACCGGCCTGTGAGGCGCAGAAGGGACGGCATCACAGGCCGCCGTATGCCGGCCGTTCCCAGCGGAGACACGGCTCACGCACGACCTTCGCCGCGGACTCCGGGACACCACCGGCGTCAACCGACCTTCGCCGGACCCACCGTAGGGATGCCATACAGCACAGAGGAGACGAGTCGCCTCGGCCTTCACGGAACCGTGGACATCGCCACTGAGGATGTCGAACGGGACGTCGCAACCTGGCCTCACACGCCCGTCGGACCTGCGCATTGGTCTCTGCCTGCGGATCGGACGATCGAGGAAGCTTGTACGACTGGGTCGAGCCGCTGACGGGCGCCGTCGTGGGCCAGCTCCGCGTTCGACTGCACTCGGGGGGCGTCGCTGTCGCGACCCGCTCAGAAAGTCTGCGTGACCTTGGCCAGCCCGCGGGGTGCGTCCGGGTCGTTGTGACGGGCGACTGCCATGGCGTGGGCGAGTCGCTGGAACGGGATGATCTGCAACAGCGGAGCGAGTTCATGGTCGTCCCCGGGTACCAGGACGCAGCGGTGGGACGGGCTCGACGATGCGACACCGATCACCGCCACGTCTCCCCCGCGTTCCGTGACGCGCGTCAAGACCGGGTCCATCGCCTCGCCGCCTGCACCGGGGGACACGATGGCGAGCACCGGCTGCCCCTGGTCGACCATCGCCAGTGGGCCGTGGAGCAAGTCAGCCCCCGAGAACGCCTGAGCGCCCACGTAGGAGGTCTCCATCAGCTTGAGCGCTGCTTCGCGGGCGGTCGGGTAGGAGAAGCCTCGCCCTGTGACGACCATGCGTTCGGCGAACCTGTACCGCGGCGCAAGAGCCAGCACCGAGTCGTCCGCCAAGACCGCCTCGGCCAGCGGCGGCAGCGACCGTGCCGCCGACCCGTCGCCTCCACGCCACGCATCGACCAGCAGCCACAGCGTCAGCAAAGTTGCGGTGTACGTCTTCGTCGCGGCCACCGCACGCTCGCGCCCCGCGCGGATGTCCAACCGCAGTTCAGCCGCATCCTCGAGCGCGGACCCGGGGGCGTTGGTGACCGCGAGGGTGAGGGCACCACCGTCTCGCGCCACCCGCGTGGACTCCACAAGGTCGGGTGAGCCACCGGACTGGCTGACGGCGACCCACAGGACGTCCCGCAGTAGCGGACGGGCGCCGTAGGTCGTCATCGTGGACGGAGAGGCCAGGCCTGCAGGCAGGCCGAGAACGACCTCCACCAGGTACTTCAGGTAGAGCGCGGCGTGGTCGCTGGTGCCGCGTGCCGCGATGAGCACGAACCGGGGCGACGCCTCCCGGATTCGCGCGGCCACTTTGGTGATGTGGCCTGAGCTCTCGAGCAGGATGCGGTCGAAGACCGCTGGCTGCTCCTCGATCTCGGCGGCCATCAGCTCGCCCGGCCTGGTGGTGGAGGTGGTCATGGGTGGGGCTCCTGAGCCTGCGCGGCGTTGTGGATGGCGGCTGCGAACCAGCCGGTGATGGTGGTGGGGTGGGTGATGGCGGTTCCGACGACGACGGCCCATGCTCCGGAGGCGAGAGCGTCTGCTGCCTGGCCAGGGGTGTGGATGCGTCCTTCTGCTACAACGGGCACCTGCACGGCGGCCACCAGGCGGGCGACCAGCTCGAGGTCGGGGCCGTCGGTCTTGGTCGTGTACTCGGTGTAGCCGGCAAGGGTGGTGCCGACGACGTCCGCGCCGGCTGCTGCCGCGGCGAGACCTTCCTCGAAGGTGGAGCAGTCCGCCATCACCAACGCGTCAGTTTTGTGGTGGACGGCCGCGATGGTCTCGGCGAGGCTGCGTCCGTCCGGTCGGGGCCGGGCGGTGCCGTCGAGGGCGACCACGTGGGCGCCCGCGTGCGCGACTGCCAAGGCGTGCTCGAGGGTCGGGGTGATGAAGACGTCGTCGTGACCGTCCTTCCACAACCCGATCAGGGGAACGTCGACGGCGCCGCGGATGGCCGTAATGTCGTCCAACCCCTGGGCGCGGATCCCGGCCGCGCCTCCTTGCTCTGCGGCTTGGGCGACTCGCCGCATCGTGTCAGGGAAGCGCATCGGCTCACCCGGGTACGCCTGGCACGAAACGACCAAGCGCCCGCGAATGGCGTCCAGCACGCCGCTCACGCGACCAGCTCCCACGCGGCGTGGGCCGCGCCCACGAGTGCGGCGTCGTCGCCAAGGGTCGCGGGGACAATGCCGACCCCGTCGAGGGCGGGAAGCAGCTCGGCGCGGAAGGCGGTGACGAGCGCCTCCCACCAGGCGCCGCCTAGGTTGGCGACCCCACCACCGACGACAACCAGGTGCGGGTCGAGGACGTTGACCAGACCACCGAGGCAGGAGCCGACAGCGGAACCGCCGAGGGCGATGACGTCAGCGGCGACCCGGTCCGCACCGGTGGCCGCACGGCTCGCGACCTCGCGCAGGTCGAGCACATCGGTGGCTGCTCGGCGGCGGTACTCCCGCGCCAGGGCGGGGCCGGAGGCGATGGCCTCCAAGTGGCCACGTCCACCGCACGTACAGGGCAACTTCGCCGCGAAGGGTGATGGCTGGTGCCCGGCGTGGCCGGCGACGCCTCGCGCTCCGCGAAGGACGATGCCGTCGATGACTTGGGACGCGCCGATGCCGGTGCCGACAGCCATGACCAGCACTGTGCGATGTCCGGCGCCGGCGCCGTGAATGGCTTCTCCAAGGCCGTGCGCGTGCACGTCGTTGATGGCGACGGTCCGAAGCCCGGTGCGTCGTTGGAGCTCGCCGACCAGGTCGGTCCCGGTCCAGTCGCGCAGGACGTTGGTGGCGCCCACCACGTGCCCTGTCATCGGGTCCAGGACGCCGGCGCTGCCGACGCCCAAGGCCGTCGGGGTGGTGGCGGCCGACCTCGTGGGCAGGGACGTCACGAGGTCGGCCGCGGCTTGGAGGACCGCGTCAGGGCCGCGGGAGCCCGGCGTGGGGGTGGTAGCACGGTGAAGCACTTCACCGGTCGGCGTGACCAGAGCGGCGGCGGTCTTGGTGCCGCCGATGTCGAGGGCTGCCACCACAGGAGTGTCCATGGTCAGAGCAGGCCAGCCTCGACCAGCTCAGCGCGCACCCGGCCGGTCTCAGTCTCGTCGAGGCGGCGCATCGGCAGTGACACCGCGTTGGAGTCGATGACTCCCAGCAGCGACAGGGCCGTCTTGAACGCGCCGACGCCGCGGGTGGCGCCAGCTGTGGTGGCAGGGTCGGCCGCACCGACGATGCGGAACAGCTGGGTCAACCTGTCCTGCTCGGCTCGCGCGGTCTCCCAGTGGCCGTTCACGCATGCGTTGTGCAGCCGCACGTACCCGTGCGGGTCGACGTTGCCCAGCCCGGGCACGGACCCGTGCGCGCCGGCCAGCATCATCGCGTCCACGACCACCTCGTGGCCGGTGAGTGCGGAGAACGCCGGCGCCGCACCGGACTCGCGCACCGCCAGGAGGAGCTGGCGGAAGGCGACGTCGTCGCCGCTGGAGTCCTTCACGCCAGCCAGGACCCCGTCGGCGGCCAGGCGGGTGAGCAGGTCGACGGACAGCTTGGTGTGCACGCACACGGGGATGTCGTAGGCCAGCAGCGGCAGGTCGGCCGCGGCCGCAACAGCGCGGAAATGCCGCTCGACCTCGTGCGGGCCGACCAGGGCGTAGAACGGTGCGGTCACGACGACTGCGTCGGCGCCGAGGTGTTGGCTGGCGTGCACGCGCTCCAAGACCCGGGGTGTGGTGGGTTCGATACACCCGGCGATGACCGGTGCGACGCCACCGACGGTCTTGACGATGACCTCCAGCGCCCGGTCTCGCTGCGGGTCGGTGAGGAACACCGTCTCTCCGGAGCTGCCCAGGGCGAAGATGCCGTGCACACCACCCTCCAGGAGTCGTTCCACCAGGCGCTCCAACGAGGCGACGTCGACGTCGCCGTCGTCGGTGAGCGGGGTGATGGCAGGGGGGATGACGCCCGTGAAGGACGGTCCGGGGGTGGTCACGCTGTCTCCTCGACATTCGATCGGGTGGGGTTCTCGGGCTGAGGGGTACTGCTCGCATCTCGGGCGAGCGCGACGAGGTCGGCGTCGCTGGTCCCAGCAGGAATGGGGTGGTAGCACCGCAGCTCGTGCAGCGTGCCGTTGTCGGCCGCACCCGTGTGTGGTTCCGGCATCTGGGTGGCGCACACGTCGGTGGCCTTCCAGCAGCGGGTACGGAACGGGCACCCGCTGGGAGGGCGAGTCGCTGACGGGACCGGGCCCACCAGGGGGATGGGGTCGATGGGTGAGAGCAGGCCGGGCGTGGCGGAGAACAGGGCCCGCGTGTACGGGTGTTGGCCGCCCATGGGCAGCGCCCGGGCAGGGGTCTGCTCCACGATGCGGCCCAGGTACATGGTGACCACCCGGTCGCTGACTCTCTTGACGGTCTGGATGTCGTGGGAGACGAACACCATGGCCAGGTCGAGCCTGTCCTTGAGGTCCAACAGCAGGTTGAGGATCTGGGCACGCACCGACACGTCGAGGGCGCTGGTGGGTTCGTCGGCGATGACCAGCCCCGGCTCGAGCGCGAGGGCGCGGGCGATGGACACGCGTTGCCGCTGCCCGCCCGACAGCTGGCTCGGCAGGACGTCAGCGACGGAGCGGGGCAGACCGACGAGCTCCATCAGCTCCTCGACCCGACGTTCCCGCTGGGCGCGGTTGCCGCGGCCGTGGACGTCGAGCGGGTCGCGCAGGATGTCACGCACCGGCATGCGACGGTTCAGCGAGCTGGACGGGTCCTGGAACACCATGCCCACGCCGGCGCCGATGTGCTGGCGCCGTTCAGCTGCGCTCATCGACCACACGTCGTGGTCGGCGATGCGAACGACACCGCTGGTGGGTTTCTGCAGCCCGACGAGCACCTTGGCCAGCGTGGACTTGCCGCACCCTGACTCGCCGACGACGCCGACGGTCTCACCGGGCCGGATGGACAGGTCGGCACCGGTCAGGGCGTAGACGCGTTCCCGGTCGAACAGGCCGCCGCCGCGGGTGCGGTGGACGACGTGGACGTCCTGGAGGGTGACGATGGGTGCCCGGCCGCTGAGGACTGGCGACGTGGTGGGGGTGGTCATCGGACCAGCTCCTTGTCCTGGGCGGGGACAGCTGGGTGGTGGCAGGCGTACCGGTGCCTGGCCTGCCCTTGCAGGGTGGGCGCCTGGTCGCGGCACACCGCGGTCGCCATGGGGCACCGGTCCGCGAACCGGCAGCCGGCCGGGAAGTCGGCCGGGGAGGGGACGACGCCGCGGATCTGGGTGAGCCGCTGCGCGCCGGTCTCCAAGGACAAGACCGACCCGAGCAGGCCGCGGGCGTAGTGGTGTGCCGGGGCTTCGATGACGTCGGCGGTGACGCCGGTCTCGACGATCTGGCCCCCGTACATCACGACCACCCTGTCTGCGACGTCGCTGACCAGGGCAAGGTCGTGGCTGACCAGGATGAGGGCGAACCCGAGCTCGGCTCGAAGGCGCAGCAGCAGCTCCATCACCTGGGCTTGCACGGTGACGTCCAGGGCCGTGGTCGGCTCGTCGGCGATGATGAGCTTGGGGTCACGGGACAGGGCCATGGCGATGACGACCCGCTGCCGCTGGCCGCCGGAGAGCTCGTGCGGGTAGGACGCGAGGGTGCGGTCGGGGTCGAGCCCGACCAGGTCCATCAGCTCCGACGCGGTGCGGGTGCCGCCGCGCCTCACGAGCTGCGCGAGCTGCGCGCCGACCTTCATCGACGGGTTCAGCGCGGACAGGGCGTCCTGGTAGACCATCGCGATGTCGCGACCCATGAGCGCCCGGCGCCGAGCCGCACTCATCGTCAGCAGGTTGGTGCCGGCGAACCGGATCTCCCCGCGCACACGTGCCCCCGTGGGCAGCAGCCCCATCACGGCCAATGAGGTCAGCGACTTGCCCGACCCGGATTCTCCGACAAGGCCGAGCACCTCACCGGGGCGGACCTCGAACGAGATGTGGTCGACGATGTCGACGCCGTCGTGGCGACCGGCGAACCCGACGCAGAGCCCTTCGACCTCGAGCACGGGCTTCCCGGTTGGCAGGGGCCGGGCGCGTCCACGCAATCGTTGCGCGGCCACATCCAGGCCGGGCAGCGCGATGACCTCCCCGCGCGCGGCGTCGTCCGAATTGAGGGTGACCGTGTCGACCGGTGCGGTGTCGCCTTCGGCGTGGTTCGGGTGCGTCGCCTCCTCGGCCACGGCGTCGGCGACCGGGGAGGTGACGCCGCCAGCGACCGCGGCTCGGCGGGCGGCCGGTGCGGCCCATGCGTCGGAGATGCCCTCGGAGAGGATGTTGAGGGCGAGCACGGTGAACAGGATGAGCAGGCCGGGGAACAGGGTGGCCCACCAGCCGCCGACCTGGACCATCTCCTTGCCGAACGCGATGACCGACCCCCATGAGGACTGGGCCTCCTGTGGAGCCAGGCCGCCACCGATGAACGACAGGGACGCTTCGAAGACGATGGCGTCGGCGACCATGACGGTGACGAAGACCAGGACGGGGGCGGCGCAGTTGCGGGCGATGTGGCGCCACAGGATGTGGGGCCGGCGGGCGCCGATGATCCGTTCCGCGGCGACGTAGTCCTCGCGGTACTGCGACAGGACGTTGGCGCGCACGATGCGGGCCACGGACGGCATGAACACGAACCCGATGGCGATGACCAGGACCAGCAGGCTGTTCTTGCCGAAGGAGATGATCAGCAGGGCTGACAGGACGATGGCGGGGAACGCCATGACGACGTCGAGGCAGCGCATGATGACCTCGTCGAGGACGGTGCGGCTGGTGGCTGCGATTGCGCCGAGGATGGTGCCGGCCACGAGGGCGATGGCTGCGGCGCCGAACCCGACGAGCATTGAGCGGCGGGTGCCGGCGACCAGGCGGGAGTAGATGTCTCGGCCGAGCTTGTCCAGACCGAACCAGAAGTCGCCGTTGGGTCCGGTTATCGCCGGGCCGAGGCCGGTCTGGGTGGGGTCGTGGCGGGTCAGCAGGGGGGCGAAGATGGCGACGAGCACGATCAGGCCGATGAAGGCGAGGGATGCTCGGGCGGGCCAGCCGAGGCGGGTGAAGGACACGCCGGGGCGGGACAGTCGTTCGGTGAGCTGGCGGCGCATCAGTGGCCTCCTCGCAGTCGCGGGTTGGCAAACAGGTAGAGGACGTCGACGACGAGGTTCACGACGACGAACCCGAGTGCGATGGTGAGCACGGTGCCCTGGGCCAGCGCGGTGTCGTTCTGCTGGACGGCGCTCATGATCTGGGTGCCCATGCCGGGCAGGGAGAAGATGGCTTCGATGATGACGGTGCCGCCGATCAGGTACCCGATGCGTAGGCCGAGGACGGTCAGCGGGTTCACCAGGGCGTTGCGCAGCACGTTGCGTCCGATGACGACGCGCGGTGGCAGACCGGCTCCGGTGGCGGTGCGCACGTAGTCCTTGTCGAGCTCCTCGACCATGGAGGTGCGCACGATGCGGGCCAGGGAGCAGCCGACCGGGATGGCCAATGCCAGTGCGGGCATGGTCAGCGACTGCAGCCATTGGGTGATGGAGTCGGCCGGGTTGACGTACCCGCCGGTGGGGAAGATGTTGCGGCGCACACCGAGCTCCTGGATCAGCAGCAGCGCCAGCCAGAAGGACGGGGTGGCGATGCCGGCCATGGACACGATGCGGATGGTCTGGTCGGGCCAGCGGTCGCGGTACAGGGCTGCGGTGATGCCCAGCGCGAGGGCGATGACGAGCGCGCCGAGGACGCCGAGGATGGTCAGCTGCACGGTCAGCGGCAGCGCCGTGGCGATCTTGTCAGCGACGGGCACCGACGGAGGGAACGTCATGCCCAGGTTGCCGTGGATCAGGTCGCCGAGGAAGTGCAGGTATCGCACGGGGAGGGGGTCGTTGAGGCCGTTGGCGGCCTTGAACGCGGCGACCTGTGCCGGGGTGGCCTGGTCACCCAGCACCGACAGGGCCGGATCGATGGGTGAGAACTGCATGATGACGAACACGAACAAGGTGATGCCCAGCACCAAGGGGATGAGGGTGAGCAGTCGTCGGGCAACCAGGCTGAGGACTGTCAGCATGGGTTTCTCCTCGTCGGCGCCGGTGCCGAAGGCCCGGTACCGGGTGGTTGGTGGCTGGGGGCTGGTCCCCGTCCGGGCCGCTGGTGGCGGCCCGGACGGGAACCGGGGTGGGGAGTTGGTGGTCCCCAGTGGTGTGCTGGGGTCAGCCCTTGCGGCTGGCGCCCAGGAAGTACAGGCCGGTGGTGGAAGCGCCAGAGAACCCGTCGAGCTTCTTGGGGTCGTAGGCGGTGACGACCTTGGTCTGCAGGACCGGGTAGAGCGCTGCAGAGTCGGCGGCGAGGTCGATCGCCTGCTTCCACAGTTCGGACCGCTTCGTCTCGTCGGTGGTCTGTGCGGCCTGGTCGAGCAGGTTGGCCATCTTGGTGCGGTCCGCGGCGTCCCAGCGGTACCGCTTGGTCGGCCAGGTTTCGCCGTAGTAGAACCAGCGCAGCAGCAGGTCGGGGTCGGTGCCGTAGACGCTGGGGTCACCGGACGCGGCCAGGACGCGGAAGCTGTCCTTGGGGACGACGTCGCCGTAGATGGCGGCGGACGGCTGGGTGTTCAAGGTGGCGTTGACGCCGATCTTCTTCCACGACTCCACGAACAGCGGGGCCACGTCCTTGACGATGGCGTTGTCGGTGGTGTCGAGCTCGAAGGACAGGTTGCTGACCCCTGCCTCCTTGAGCAGGGCCTTGGCCTTCTCCGGGTCGTAGGCGTAGACGGTCGACGCCTTCTGGTAGTTCTTGTTGCCCTCGTCCAAGTAGCTGGTGGCGGGGCTGCCGTACCCGTTGAGCGCGGTCTTGATGACGGCGTCGGTGTCGATGGCGTAGTGCAGCGCCTGCCGGACCCTCTTGTCGCTGAACGGCTTGGCCGAGCTGTTGAACATCAGGAAGACCTGGTTGAACGCCTGCTTGGTGTCGATGGTGAACTTGCCCTTGAGGGCGTCGACGTTCAGGTACGGCACCTGCTCGATGGCCTGGACGCGGCCGCTCTGCAGGTCGGCGATGCGGGCCGAGGCGTCGGTGGTGGTGTTCCACGTCATCGTGTCGGCCTTGGCCGGGCGCGGACCGTTGTAGTTCGGGTTCTTCGACAGCTTCAGGCCGGTCTCCTTGGACGCGCTGTCCAGCTTGTACGGGCCCGACCCGATGGGGGCGGTGTCGAACGCCTTGGCGGCCGCGTCGTCACCGGTCTTGGCCTTCGGGACGATCTTCACGACGGAGATCCGCTGGCTGAACAGCGGGAACGGGTACTTGAGCTTGAACTCGACCGTGCTCTGGTCCTTGGCGCTGACCGAGTCGATGAAGGGGATGAAGCCCTGCATCAGCGGCGGGGCAGCCGGGTCGGACGGCTTGATGATGCGCATGAACGACCACACAACGTCCTCGGCCGTGACAGCCGACCCGTCGGAGAACCGTGCCCCGTCCCGCAGGGTGACGGTGTACGACTTGCCGTCCGGGCCGGCTTGCGGCTGGGACTTCGCCAGCGCCAGGTACGGCTCGCGGGTGACCGGGTCCAGGTCGACCAGGCCCTCGAAAATGTGCTGGTTGGCAGCTGTTGCCACCGCCGAAGAGGCGTTTGCGGGGTCGAAACCGCCGGAGAGGCTGAAGGCGAGGGTCGCCTGGATGGAGTTGGCGTCCTTGCCACCGGCGACCGCGTTGGTCGAGGAGGGGCCACCGCTGCATGCAGCCAGGGCGAGCGCCGTCACGGTGGCCGCAGCCACCAGCGCTGCTCCGGAAGGGCGTGAGCGTCGCACGCGGTGGCGCGGACGCGGGTTGTCGATGCTGCTCACTTCGCCTCCAGGGGCGTCCAGGCGTTGGCCGCTCTGCCAACGCTTCTCAAACTAGTTGTCTCGGTCCTCTGACGTCTGATGTCTGATGCCGATAGAGTGAGAGTGACAGATCCGCCGTCGAAGGGCAAGAGGCCAACCATGACCGTGACCGATTCAGCGCTCGGAGGCACCCGCCCCGCCCTCCGTGGCCAGGAGGTGGTGGGCCAGATCAAGGAGTACATCCTTCGCAACCACCTCAAGCCCGGCGACCTCCTGCCCACCGAGGCCGAGCTCTGCGAAGCGATCGGCGCGAGCCGCTCCAGCGTGCGCGAGGCCGTCAAGACCCTCAGTGCGCTCGACATCGTCGAAGTGAGGCACGGTCACGGCACGTTCGTCGGCCGGATGTCACTTGCCGCTCTAGTGGAGAGCCTCGCCTTCCGGGGGCTCCTGACCAGCGAGGAGGACCAGCGCGTGCTCGGTCAGGTCGTCGACGTGCGCGAGACCCTCGAGCAGGGGCTTGCAGCCCAACTGCTCGCCGGCCTGGACGACGAGCACCGCGAGGACCTCGCCGCCCTCGCGGCGGAGATGGTCGAACGCGCCGAACGCGAGGAGGACTTCCTCGACCTCGACCGCGAGTTCCACCTCAAGCTGATGGAGCCGTTGGGCAACGACCTGGTGCTGCAGCTGACGGAGGCGTTCTGGCAGGTTCAGGCCATCGTCGCGCCCAGCCTGCGCCCCGTTGCCTCCCAGCAGCTGCTGACCGCTGAGCTGCACGTCGCCATCGTCGAAGCCGTGGTGGCCAACGACGAAGCGAGATTCCGCGACGCCATCGCCGCCCACTACGCCCCGGTGCGCGCGAGCTTGGCCCGCGTGAACCCTTCCGCCTGACCCACCCTCACGGAGTCCTTCGCCGTGCCACTGTTCGACCTGCCACCTGACGAGCTACGCGACTACCGCCCAGCCTTGACCGCGCCGGACGATGTGGACGCCTTTTGGGAATCCACCCTCGCCCAGACCCGCACCCACCCCTTGGACGTGCGTACGCACCCGCACGCGTTGGCGCTGCCGCTGGTCCACGTCTTCGAGGTGACGTTCGCGGGGTTCGCTGGGGACCGGGTCGGCGCCCTGTTTCTGCGCCCGCGCACTACCGAGCCGGCACCGGTCGTGGTGCAGTACCTCGGCTACGGCGACGGCACCGGCAGCCCCTTGGACTGGCTGGCCTGGCCGGCCGCCGGGTTCGCCACACTCGTCATGGACACACGCGGACAAGGTGCCCGAGCGCGCCGCGCAGGACGCACCCCCGACCCCCACGGAAGCAGCACCGGGCCCCACGTGGAGGGCTTCCTCACCCACGGCGTCCTCGACCGTCAGGACTACTACTACCGGCGGGTGTTCGCCGACGCCGTCCGCGCAGTCGACGCCGCACGCGAGCTGCCTGGCGTGGACCCCACCAGAGTCGCCGTCCAGGGAACCAGCCAGGGCGGTGGTATCGCCCTGGCGGCCAGCGCCCTTGCCGAGGGCGTCACCGCAGCCCTGGTCAACGTCCCGTTCCTCTGCGACATCCGCAGGGCCATCGACATCACCGACACTGCGCCCTATTCCGAGCTCCTGGCCTTCGTGCGGACTCACCGCCACGACGCCGAACGCGCGCTGACAGTCCTAGGCAACTTCGACGGGACCACCATGGCCGCCCGCGCCACAGCGCCGGCATTGTTCTCCGTCGCGCTCATGGATGACGTCTGCCCGCCTTCGACCGTGTATGCGGCCTACAACCACTACGCCGGACCAAAAGAGCTCGCCGTCTACCCGTACAACATGCACGAAGGCGGGGGCGTTCAACACCAGGAGTTGGAGCTCTCCTGGCTGCGTGAGCGGTGTTGACCGACCGCAACGGTTCGCCTGTCCGGCAGGGATGGCATGGCCGGAGACCGCATCAGGACATCGCTGGAACCGCGCGCTCCGAGCGATAGATTCGCCGTCGTCGCGGAAGGCCGACAGCGTGGACGCCGCCCGCCGGCCATGCGGTTCACCAACCACACCGACAAGCCTGTCGACACCAGCGCCACCGTGACCCCCGACCGGACGGTGCACGCGACCGGCCCGACAACCGCGGCCGCAGCCAAGGACGGCGACGTTCACCGCCACTTTCGCCCTCACGCCTAGGCTGGGTTGCCCGAGCTCGCTGCCGCCACGCCTAGCTCACCATGGCGGCCCCGACCAGCGACCCGAGCCAGAGGTGGGTGCTCACCCTCCAGGACCGCGGCACCTAGGCGATGAGGAACACGGTCAGCGGCCGGTGCATGGACGTCTACTAAGACTCGCAGACCAGCGGCGCGCTCGTGGGCCAGTACGCCTGCGGCGGCACAGACACCCAGCGCTGGACGATCACGAGCTCCGGTGGCGTGCTGACCATCAAGGCAAGCACAGCGGCCTGTCACTCACTGCCGGGGCCGACGGCAAGCTCGTCCAGGCCACCGACACAGGCGCTCCCGGCCAGCGTTGGACAGCCCAGCCGAATTGAAGTGACGCACTGGTGGGAGCGGGTCACGCCGATGCACGGAAGTGGCCCCGACCACCGGGGCCGCCACGATTGGGAAGAGCGCGCGTTCTCCGGTCACCTCCTCCTGGCAATCCAGTCTTGAACACACGCTTGACATTCATCTGACATCTGATGTCCGATGAAGAACCATTGCTCGAGACAACGCCGTCATGAAGCAGAAACGAGGACACGCATGGCCCTCCGTTCCATAGCCACACTCACCGTCGCGCTTAGCGCCCTAGGGGCGCCCGCGATAGCGAACGCCGCCGCAGCTCTGCCTGCCCCGTTGTCGAGTACATCTGAGACTCCTGGATCGATAACCACGCAGGACCTCGCTACCGCGGGCACAGGTTCCCCCTACTACCGGATTCCGGCCCTCGCCGTGTCAACCAAGGGCACCGTGCTCGCTTCCTACGACGCGCGCCCAACCTTGGGCGACCTACCGTCCAACATCCTCATCGTCCTCCGCCGCAGCACCGACAGCGGCAGGACGTGGCAGGCGCAGACTGTGGTGCGCCAGGACCCCGCACCCCACGGGTACGGCGACCCGAGCCTGATCGTGGACAAAGTCACCGGACGAATCTTCCTGTTCTACGCGGCGGGACAGAACCAAGGGTTCCAAGGAGGCGCAACCGGCGTAGACGAAGACGACCCCAACGTGCTCCAAGCCGACTACTCCTATTCCGACGACGACGGGCTGACGTGGGCCCACCGCCGCATCACGAGCCAGATCAAGGACCCCGCCTGGGCTGGCATGTTCGCAGCCAGCGGGGAAGGGATCCAGATCAAGCACGGTCCGTACGCGGGACGGCTGGTACAGCAATACACAGTCAAGTACCAGGGTCAGAACTGGGCCATGAGCGCATACAGCGACGACCACGGGGCGACGTGGCATCACGGCGCCCTCGTAGGGCCGGGGATGGACGAGAACAAGTCCGTGGAGCTGTCCGACGGCAGGCTGATGCTGAATGTCCGGGCAACGCCCAACCGCAAGGTGGCGTTCTCCTCCGACGGCGGGCAGACCTGGTCATCGCCACAGGCCGACCCCGAGCTGATTGATCCAGCCGACAACGGATCGATCACCCGCTACAACGCGGACGCGCCGGCCGGCACCCAGCAGGCCGACTGGTTGCTGTTCAGCAACAACGAGTCGACCTCGAGCCGATCGAACCTGGTGGTCAAGCAGTCTTGCGACAACGGAAGGACATGGCCGATCCGGAGGGTCGTGGAGCCCGGCTTCGCGGCGTACTCAACCTTGACAAAGCTGCCGGACGGCAGCCTCGGGCTGCTGTGGGAACGGAACGACTACAACAACATCGCCTTCTCGAAGTTCGACAGCCACTGGCTCGGAGGCGTGTGCGCTCCCCTAACCGTGACGCCACCCGCCCACGCACAGGCGGGTCGCACCAGTCAGCTGAAGGTCACCGTGACGAGCCAGCAGCAGGGCGTGCTGGAACACGGTTCGGTGACCATCTCTGAGCTGCCTCCAGGCTGGATAGCCGGCTCGGCCACAGTGCCGGCCCTACAGAAGGGGCAATCCGCGACCGTGGTTGTGCCGGTGACGATCCCGTCGGGGGCGCCAACGAACGCGTACCCCGTTCGGCCGGTCTACACAACCGACCGCGGGCGCGCCACCACGCCGGTTCCAACGCAGATCGTCGTCCACAAGGGCAACCTTGTCTGGCAGGACAACACTGAACGCGCCTACGACGGCACCCAGATCACCGACGAGTCACCATCGTTCCCAACGGTGAAGGACTTGGCAGGTGGCTCCGTCGCCGTACGGTTCCGGACCGCCGGCTCTGGCGCCGCCGCCACGCTGCTCT
Source organism: Pedococcus sp. NPDC057267 (assembly GCF_042668795.1). NCBI lineage: Bacteria > Bacillati > Actinomycetota > Actinomycetes > Micrococcales > Intrasporangiaceae > Pedococcus > Pedococcus sp. NPDC057267. The sequence goes on from NZ_JBHUYG010000015.1 coordinate 14,569, forward strand.
CCAGCGCCGATCCCATCAGCCAGGTACGGGACCTCGTCATCTCGCTGAACTCCGGACGTCCCTACGTCGAGTACCGGACGGCGACCAGCACCTATCCGGTCCGGATCACGACCAGCGTCCATGCCAACGACGGCCAGCCGCACGAACTCGTGTTCGCGAGCAACAACGGGCTGAGCAGCCTCATCCTCGACGGCGTCGTGGTGGGGCAGGCGCGCGGCCAGGCGTTCTTCAAGCAGGTCGACGACATCACTCCGGCACACCCGCTCAACCCCTCCGGCCAGCCAAATCTGACCATCGGCGCCAATCGTGCCTACGTCACGCCGCCCGGGGCGCTGACCAATCGGTGGCGCTTCACCGGAACCATCAGCAGCGTCCAGGTCTTTGATGACCGACCGACCCCCTGAGGCCGGCTGAGGGAGCGCTGGAGAAGCCGCCTTCAACGGGGGCGCGCTGTGCGCTCTCGGCCGCGCGGCGCGACCCCGTCAGGCGCTGTAGGTCTCTCCCGACACCTTGTCTTGCGATCCTCGATCAGACAGCCGACACGGGCTCGCCCAACGGCGCCTTGCGGAATGAAGACAGCGCAACTGACATTGAGAGTAGAACTGATGCACTTCGTGCAGATGCAAAGACTCGATCTAGAGTCGCGAGGGAGAGCTAGCTCCCGCTTGTCGTCCGCCTTCCAAGTTCACGAGGTGGCCCAGGACCTACCGGCAATGTGCCGGCATCGGCGTAACGGCAGCCAGGGCCCTGCACACCCCTAGACGGCCAATCGGGCCTTCCTCCATGCGCTGCAGCCGCGCGCTACGAGCACGACCAGGGCGGCAGCCGCTCCAGGGCTCAGGTGAGCCTGCCATGCAGCGGCTCGTAAGCATCATCACTAGTTCCCGACGGACCGCGGCGGTTCGGTTCAGGCAGACACGATGCCGGTGCTGCCGCTAGCCATTGAGCTTGCCCGCCGCTCTCGTACCGTCGGGCGCCGCCAAGCAGAGTGAGACGCACATGCCGCTGCATGCAGAGGCATGGAGTGCATCCACCGGCGTGTGCCACACCGGGGGCACAAGCCAGCGGGTCACATAACAAGGCATCGTGTCCATCCTGCGACGTTTCCGCAGTTCAGACACGGTGTCCTTTGGAGGATCGACACTGGAGGGCGTTACCCAGAGTTCCGCGCCTGCGCGCCCATTCAGCGACCCAAGGAGTCCCATCTCTCGGGCCGTGTCCGGGCTTGCCCCTATCTCGCCGCCGCGGGTGGCGGGCTGTGGTCGCGCTGCTCACCTCTCGCGGATCGTGAGCAGCAGTGATAACCATTGCCTTGTTGCATGCCCAACGAGCATGCCCGAACCCCTTAGGAGTAGTTCATGGGTGACATCGCAGGAAAGTTCGACAAGGCTTACGAATCGGCCAGCATCAGCGAACTCGCAGACGCCCCCGTGGATGCCCTTCAAGGGTCAGCGCAGGCGATGCGGAGCACCTCAAGGCCGCATTTAACATCAAGACGGTCCGCGACCTCGGCACGAACAAGTACTTCCTCTGGGCCCAGGCAGTCAGCAAGATGGCCGAGTGACAGCAACGCTTGACGTCGATACTCCCGTCCTGACGTGGCTTGACCCAGCGTCAGGATAGGGCGCTCGTGCGAGGGCCCGCGGTTTGCATTCATTCCGTCTTTGCATCGTCAAAGGAGTGGTCGTGAAGGGTTTCAAAGACTTCATCATGCGGGGCAATCTCGTGGAGCTGGCTGTCGCGTTCATCGTTGGCGCTGCCTTCGCGACGGTCGTTAAGGCGTTCACGGACGTGCTCCTGTCCCTGATCGGCAAGGTCGGGGGGAATCCGGACTTCAACAGCATCAAGCCCGGTGGCGTGCCGCTGGGTGCGTTCCTCACTGCCTTGGTCGCGTTCCTGATCGTCGCGGCCGTCGTGTACTTCTTCGTCGTGCAACCTTACGAGGCGGCGAAGCGGCGGTTCGCCCACGCGGAGGCCGATGCTGCGCCCAATGAGGACGTGGTTCTGCTGACGGAGATCCGCGACCTGCTGGCCCGCGCGGCTGGCGACACAGGCCGACACGCGAACCTGTAGGTCAGTGCTGCAGGGGCGACCCGTCATTCAGGGGGAATGACTGGCGGTTGCTTGTTGCGCCTCCAGTGAACCGGAGGGGTGCAACCTGCACATCGCAGGCGAACCGCTCCTTCTCGCGCCAAGACTGGAGGATGGCGAGAGCACACAGAACAATCCGGCGGACGACCTACGGGCCCGCGCAGGCCACGCTCGCACTACGGCGCGTGCTCGAGGAGCCGGCCGTAGCGGGAACGGAACCGCTTGGGCGGACCGATGTGCGAGTTGGCCTCGACCACGAAGTTGCGCACCCGGTCCGTCACCGGCCGGGACGACCCGGTGGATCGTCGCGCGCGAAATGATGACGTAGTCGCCGCCCTCCCCCACCGCGAGGTCTCCGAACAACGTCTCGACGACCGCGGCGCCCGACTCAATGTAGAGGACTCGTCACCAATGGCGTTGCGGTACAACGGACTGGCTGTGTCGGCGACGACATAGGCAAGTCGCACGTCACCCTTGCCGAGCAGCAGCCAGCGCCGGTCACCGCGCCCACGCCCGCCGCCCCCTCGGCGAATAGCGGGTGCGTCGAGAAGTCCCGCGGCGCCAATGGGTGGTGGGGCACCAGGCTCTGGTCGGGCAGTTCCCAGACCCGCACGTTGACAACATCCGAGGGGATGTGGGGATCTGGGAGAAGCCACCGACGGACTTCCTCGAATCGTTGCAGCGCGAGTTCGGGTTCGTACCTCCGCGACGGGATGGCTACGACACGGTCGAGACGATCGAAGCCATGCGCGCGGGCCGAGTCCACGTGTTCGTGGGACTCGGCGGCAACTTCCTGCACGCGGCACCGGACACTGGGGTCACCGCGGAGGCGCTTCGTCGAACAGCGCTGACGCTGCATGGCTCGACCAAACTGAATCGGTATCACCTTATGACCGGTGAGACCGCTCTGATCCTGCCCAACTTGGGGCTCGAGGGCGGAGCTCAGTTCGTGACAGTCGAGGGCTCAATGTCTGTGGTCCACGCGTCCCGCGGGCGACTCACCCCCGCCAGCAAGCACCTGCGCTCCGAGGTTGCCATCGTGTGCGGCATGGCCGAACCAACCCTCGGCGCGCGCGCAGGCGCCGCCTCCATCGACTGGGCTGGGCTACGGAGCGACTACAGCCGAATTCGCGCACACATTGAGCAGGTCATCCCAGGCTTCGACCACCACGAGGAACGGGTCCTCACCAAGACGCGTTTCGTACTACCCCACCCGCCCCCGCGACCGACTGGGCTTTGATACGCCCTCCGGTCGCGCCCAGTTCACGGTGTCCGAGCTGGACCTGCTCGAGGCACCACCGGGGCATCTTGTACTCCAGACCATGCGGAGCCACGACCAGTTCAACACCACCATCTATGGGCTCAGCGACCGCTACCGAGGCATCGAGGGTGGCCTGCACGCAATTCTCTTGAATTACCGGGACATGGAAGCCCTCAATCTGAGCGACGGCGACCACGCAGACATCGTGGCGCACTGGCCCGGCGACAATGTTGACCGTCGAGTGCAGAACTTCCGGGTGGCCGAGTACGAAACGCCGCGAGGATCGGTAGCTGCCTACTATCCGGAGACCAAACCCCTGGTGCCGCTGGGCTCGGTAGCCAAGGACAGCAACACGCCGACCTCGAAGTCGGTGGTCGTTCGACTGGAACGTAGTGAGGGCGGCAGGACCCCTCACGAATCGCCTCCCTGGCCTATGGACCCGACCATGCGTCCGGACCTAACGGACGTCCGCCGGCGTCTTCCAATACCTTAGTGCCGGACCGTTGTGCGTGAATGCCCTCGAGTTCGTCGAGCTTCGATCTAGCCTCGAGGAAATCGCGGTAGCCGCGCACGGCGTTATGCTCACCGGGTAGCGACGAACCGATCGACTGCCGGCAGCGCGGCACGCCTCCGGGAGACGACCGTCGCGGCTTGGGCTCGCGTACTGACGCCCAGCTTGCGATAGACGTTGGAAGCGTGGAACTTGACGGTGTTCTCGCTGATGCCCAGGTCCACAGCGATCTCCTTGTTGCGCAACCCCGTAGCGATCCGTTCTAGGACCTCCAACTCCCGCGGACCCAATCCCCACGGGGCAAACCCATCCACCCGCAGAGCGGGAGGATCCAACGGAAGCACGACCGACATCTCGGAGCCCCAGCCCTCCGTCGTCGAGATGCTCAACGAACCATTCAATGCCGCCACTCGCCGGCCAAGCGGTTGCACCTGCTCACTGTCGGCGGCGAGGCCAGATTTCCCGTCGTCCCGAACGTCAATGAGGAGGTTCTTGCCGTCGCAGTCCCACTGAACGCGGATCCTGGACACATCCGGCTGATCAATGAATGCCTGAATCGCCCCTCGGACAACTGCTCGAGCACCATGCGCCACCTCGCTCGGCAGCGCACGGCCATCTGCCGGGGGCTCGACGAACTGCACGTTCACGTCGCGGTACCGAAGGAGCGGGTTCAGATCGTTCTTGAGTCTGTTGAACGCACTGGTCACAGGCTCCTCCGCTGCCGTGCGAAGTCGATCAGTTGCAGTTCGCAACTCCACTGCAGCATTCGTGGCGAGATTGGCCGCCACCATACGAGCCGTGTGGTCATCAAGGGTGGGCGAGCGCAGGACGGCGAGGAGGGACTCCAAGACCGAGGAGTGCTGGTCCTCAAGTTCCGCAACGGCTTCAACGCGGACGCTTGCCACGGCACGGGACTCGATCAAGTAGGCAGGTGATGCTTGTCGCGCGAACTCCTGGATCCAGAAGGAAACGATCTGCCAAACCGGCACGACCATCTGGTCGAGCCCCGCATCCCCGGGGTCTGCGAGGACCAGCAGGGAACCCATGCTCGAGCGTGTGGCGAGAATCTCGCGCTGCGCGCCCAGCAGGGCGAGGGTGACCCGAACGGGCTGATTCGGTGGTAGCGCGGCACACGCGCTCTCCAGAATCTGGCCGTTCAACGCGGCTATGGTTCGGGCGTCACCGTGGGATTTGCAAGGCTGGCGGACGTCATCCTCCACCATCATAACCAGCGCGCTGTGCGGCACGTAGCGCGCAAGGAGATGCGACAGGTTCGCTGCGACATCTGGCTGCGGCAAGCCCAAGAGGCGAACGAGGCCGTCCAACTCCGGGCGCGCCAAGGCGCTCAGTAGCTCACCGGAGTCGTCGGTCCATTCGGGCAGTGGCATGGGCAGCATGCTATCCGTCGGCCACTACCCATTCGGGTAGAGAAGCCCACTCGAATCGGCAATGGTCCTTTGGGAAAGGGTGCCCGAAACTGATCGAGCCACTTCAAGCACCACGAAAGTGATACATCATGGCTGAAAACAGAGCGGTTGCCTACAGAGGACCGGGGGTAGTCGAGGTCATCGACATCGACTACCCCACGTTCGAACTAAAGGACGGCCCGGGGGTCAACCCCGCGAACGTCGGTCGCAAGGTTCCACACGGCGTCATCCTCAAGACTGTCGCCACCAACATTTGCGGGTCCGATCAGCACATGGTTCGGGGACGCACCACTGCCCCGGTTGACCTCGTGCTGGGACACGAGATCACCGGCGAGGTCGTTGAGGTAGGGCCGGACGTCGAATTCGTCAAGGTCGGCGACATCGTCTCGGTCCCCTTCAATATCGCTTGCGGGCGCTGTCGCAACTGCAAGGAAGGCAAGACCGGAATCTGCCTCAACGTCAACCCCGACCGGCCCGGAAGCGCCTACGGCTACGTTGACATGGGCGGCTGGGTCGGCGGCCAGGCCGAATACGTGCTGGTCCCCTATGCCGACTGGAACGTCCTGAAGTTCCCCGACCGCGACCAGGCGCTGGAGAAGATCCTCGACCTGACCATGCTGTCGGACATCTTCCCCACCGGCTTCCACGGCGCGGCAACCGCGGGTGTGGGTGTGGGCTCCACGGTCTACGTCGCGGGTGCAGGCCCGGTGGGGCTCGCGGCCGCAGCGAGTGCCCAGCTCCTCGGCGCGGCCGTCGTCATCGTCGGCGACCTCAACGCGGATCGTCTCGCTCAAGCTCGCAGTTTCGGCTGCGAGACCATCAACGTCGGGGAGGGCGCGATCGAAGATCAGCTGGCCCAGTTGCTCGGCCTCCCGGAGGTCGATGCAGCCGTCGACGCCGTCGGGTTCGAAGCCCGTGGCCAGGGTCATGGGGCCCAAGCAGCCGAAGCGCCTGCGACCGTGCTCAACTCCCTAATGGGCCTCACCGCTGCAGGTGGCTCCATCGGCATACCGGGCCTGTACGTCACCGGCGACCCCGGCGCCGTCGACGATGCGGCGAAGGTGGGCTCCCTGTCCATGAGCTTCGGCACGGGCTGGGCAAAGTCCCTCTCCTTCACGACCGGGCAGTGTCCGGTCATGAAGTACAACCGCCAGCTGATGATGGCGATCCTGCACGACAAGGTGCAGATCGCCAGGGCAGTCAACGCGCGCCCCATTCCCCTCACCCAGGCGCCCCAGGGTTACCAGGAGTTTGACGCTGGCGCCGCAACCAAGTTCGTCCTCAACCCCAACGGCTACCTCTGAGCCACGACAACCGCACCATCCAGCCGTTACACATAATAGGAGCACACATGTCTGCACTCACCTTGGCTAACGCCCGCACGATCATCGCAGCGGCGGAGAAGAAGGCCGACGAGATCGGCCAGCCCATGAACATCGCCGTTGTCGATGCCGGCGGCAACCTCATCGCCCACGTCCGTCAGGACGGGGCATGGATCGGCAGCGTCGACATCTCGATCAGCAAGGCTTGGACGTCGAGGGCCTTCGACATCCAGACCAAGGACCTCGGCGACAACGCGCAGCCCACCCAGCAGTTCTTCGGCATCCACACCACCAACGGTGGCAAGGTCGCCATCTTCGCTGGCGGCGTTCCGCTGTCCCGTGACGGCGTCGTTGTGGGCGGCCTGGGCGTTAGCGGCGGATCCGGCGAGCAGGACCAGGCCGTCGCCGAAGCAGGGCTTGCAGCACTCTGAGCCTTCGCCCGGCGGAGGGGCGACCGACCCTCGCGCCCTCCGCCGGGCAACCACCCGATCCTTAGCAACCCCCATTTCACTGGGTGTGTCCTATTTGAGGGTCGACTGCGCACGGCGGGTCCGCAAGCACCGTGCGTGGCATGTCGTACCCGAGTGACGTGACAAACGAGCCGTGGGCGCTGCTGGAGCCGGTGTGCAACCCTCCCGGCAAGCGCGGACCGAAGCACGGCGAGGGCATGCGCAAGGTCGTCAACGCGATGATCTACATCTCCCACACCGGGTGTCAGTGGCGGTATCTGCCCGCGACGTTCGGGCCCTGGACCCGGGTGTGGTCGCAGATCCGCCGCTGGTCGCGCAACGGCACCTGGGCGCGAGCGCTGGCGGTGCTGCACGAGGCCGCCAGAGAGGCCGACGGACGTGCCGAGGCGACTCCGTCGATGCTGGTCATCAACACCCATCTGGCCCCGGGGTCGTCCAACGGCGGGCTCACCTTCCACGACCGCGGCGGCCCCTACGGCCGCACCAAGGGCGCCAAGCGGGTGGTGGCAGTCAATGTGACCGGACCGCCGGTGGGTGCGCTTGTCGTTCCGGCCTTCACCCACGAGGACAAGACCACGCAGCTGATGCTGCAACACCTGACCGAGCAAGGTGTCAGCGGCCGGCTCGAACTGGTCCTGGTCGACCGCGGAGTCACCGCCGCCGCCGCCCGAGAGCTCGGCCGGGACCACTACCTGGAACTTCGCAGAGTGGGCTGGGATGACAAGCAGCCGGTCTTCCGCCCCATTCGACACGCCTGGCGGGTCGAGGTGGCCCACAGTCGACTCGGCCGCGCCCGCCGGCTCGCGAAGTCGTTCGAGAACACCACCGCCTCCGCAACCGGCTGGCTCCAGATCGCCTGCATCGCGACCACGCTGCGCCACCTGTCACGCCCGGGAACCCGCCGGCCCCCGCGCCTCTCGCGGCATGAGGCCCGGTCGACGTCCGCGCGGAATGCGGGTGCTTTCTAGGGGTCAGCGCAACACTTCTCTGAGTTGAGGAGGTTGCGATGGTCCGTGGCTATCAGAGGCTGTCTCCGGCGCAGATCGATGAGATCTGGGTTCGGCTGCGTGCTGGTCATGCGGCCAAGCCCACGGCACGGGCGTTGGGCCTACCAACAAGCACAGTGCGCACCTACCTGCTGCGCTGTGGTGGCATCCGCCCAGGACCACGACACCGCGCCGCGGGAAGGCTGAGGTTCGAAGAGCGGGAGGAGATCTCTCGCGGTCTGGCGGCCGGTCGGTCGCTGCGCTCGATCGCGGCAGGGCTGGGTCGGTCCGCGTCGACGGTCAGCCGGGAGGTCGCAGCCGGGGGTGGACGTCGCCGGTACCCGGCCGCGGCCGCCGACCAACGCGCCTGGGCACGAGCGACGCGACCCAAGGCGTGCAAGCTGGCAGCGAACCCGCACCTTGCCGGCGTCGTGGCCGACAAGCTTGCGCGACGATGGTCACCCCAGCAGATCGCCGGCTGGCTCAAGCTGGCCTACCCCGACAACCCGGAGATGCACGTGTCGCACGAGAGCATCTACCGCACCCTTTTCGTGCAGTCCCGCGGCGCGCTACGCCGGGAGCTGACCGCTCACCTACGCACCGGCCGGGTCATCCGTCACCCGCGTGGTGCGCGCCTACCCGACGGACGCGGTGGCCGTCCGGGAATCCTGCACATCAGTGAGCGACCAGCTGAGGCTCAGGACCGGGCGGTCCCGGGTCATTGGGAAGGAGACCTGGTCTTCGGCAAGCACATGAGCCCGGTCGCGACCTTGGTCGAACGTTCCACCCGCTATCTCTTGCTCGTGTCGCTGCCCGCTGGGAACCACAAGGCCGACGCCGTGGCCGACGCCCTCGCTGCCGCGGTCGCTCACCTCCCCGCCCAGCTGGCCAAGTCCTTGACCTGGGACCAGGGCCACGAGATGGCCGCACACGCGCGGTTCACCACCGCCACCGGCATCCAGGTCTACTTCTGCGACCCCAAATCGCCCTGGCAGCGCGGCAGCAACGAGAACACCAACGGGCTGCTGCGCCAATACCTGCCCCGCCGAATCGACTTCCGCACCCTGACCCAACAAGACCTCGACGCGATCGCTGTGGAGCTCAACGACCGCCCTCGACAGACCCTCGGATTCAAGACACCATCACAAGCACTAGCCGAAGCGTTGCGATGACCGCCTGAACCCGCAGGCATGAGCGGACCTTCTGCGCGTGGGTGTTCGCGCGCCAAGACGGGAGCTAAGAGGCGCGGGAGCTGGCTGGTCAGCCTTTGGAGACGCGCGCCTCATCGAAAGGTGGGACGTTGCCCTGGACGTCCGTGGCACGGGAGCCCGCCCCGGCGGCCTCGATGCCCCTGCCGAGCTCGAGGTTGGCGATGGTGGCGCCGTCAGCAACCTCGAATGTGACGACGTCCGGCCCCTCAGTGCGCAGGGCTCCCCCGATGGTCACTGACTGGATGGTTCCTCCCGCCTTGACGGAGAAGGCCACTGCTTTGAGCGTGACCTGGACGCCCTTGACCAGGCTGGCGCCCTCACCGCCGGTGGTGACGACGTCGTGGTGGACGGTGAGGCTGCCCATTGGCTTGCTGACCTGGATGCCGACGGAGCCGTCTCCGGTGGTCTTGATTGAGTGGAACGACGCCGACGTCAGCGACCCGTCGTACAGGTTGAACCCGCGGGCACCGCCGCCCGTGGTGACCACTGGTGCTTGCATGTCCAGGGTGTCGATGTCGCCGAAGTTGACGAACCCGATCCCTGAGGGCCCGGTCGACTTCACCTCGGCGTTGGAGACCCACTCCTTCACGGAGCCCCAGTTGTCCAGCACCATGTCGTTTCTGGCCGTGGGTGGTGACTTCGCCAGCGTTGAGCACCTTGTCCACCGTCGCTCCTGAGACGACGAACACGCCGCCGGAGATCTTGTCAGGGGTGCCGGGCGCGATCCCACCGTCGGTGACGACCTTGCCCGTCTCGATGAGGTCGGCGGTGAACGCGCCGCCGGCCAGTCGGCCTTCCCGGTCGCCGTACCCAGCGACGAAGACCCCGGAGCCGCGCACAGGAGTCTCCTCGGTGCCGACTGACACGTCCTTCAGAGTCGCGGTGAAGGAGCTGCCCGAGTCCTTCTGGCGGTTCCACAAGGTCAGACCGCCCTGAAGCACATCAACGCCGAATCCGTGCGGCTGCTCGACGCGACCTCGTACGTCGGCATCTTTGACGTGGAGCCCGTCGGCCTCAACCCGAATCCTCTTGGTGTCGCCGTCGGCAACCAAGTACACCTGGCCGACCGTGGTCACGTTCTTGAAGACGAAGGTGCCGGCGTCCGGGACGCTGGTGTCGTTGTAGACCGCGACCTCGTACGGGGTGGTCGTGATGGTCACGTCGTAAAGAGTGTTGTCCTTGGTCAGCCGGACGCCTTTGGCGAGGAAGGCCAGCTCCCCGCCGCGCAGCCTGACACCCTCGGGGAGGGTGACCGAGGGGGATCCGGTGATGCGGCCCTCGATGACGATCTCGCCCACGCCGCGCTTGAGCGCGTCGGCGAGTTCGGAGGCGGTGCGCACGGTTACAGAAGCGGTCATGCCTCGTTGTAGCACCCCAACCTGCAAGCCGCCTGCCCGCAGCCCGACGCCATAACGCACTCATCTCGGCATGTCCGGTAAACAGAGCCGGGTTCTGTTCTGATGGCAAATGGGACACACCCAGTCAGACCTGGGAGGCAACCTCTGGGCCAGTATGGTGGATAGGACCGTCCACCATGTGCAGCCGCTGACCTCCCCCACCCCATCGCAGCGCGATGATTTCGGCCGCGACGGAGACGGCCGTCTCCTCGGGCGTGCGGGCACCCAGATCGAGACCGATCGGGCTCGAGAGCCTCTCCATCTCGGCATCGGTAATGCCAGCGAGCCGGAGACGGGCGGCGCGGTCATCGTGGGTACGCCGTGACCCCATCGCGCCGACATAGGCGACCTGCGGAAGCCGCAGCGCGAGCTCGAGGACTGGGACGTCAAACTTCTGGTCGTGGGTGAGGACGCAGATGACGGTCCTTGCGTCCAGCCGCCCTGCCTCGGCCTCGGCCTCCAGGTATCGGTGAGGCCACTGAACGATGACTTCGTCGGCATCGGGGAATCGGCTGGATGTCGCAAAGACTGGCCGGGCGTCGCAGACCGTCACGCGGTACCCCAGGAACGAACCAATGTGGGCCACCGCAGCGGCGAAGTCGATCGCGCCGAATACGAGCATCCGAGGGCGCGGCGCGAGCGCCGATACGAAGACCCGCATGCCTTCACCGCGCCTCTCGCCATCTGGGCCATACGTGAGCGTCTCGGTACGACCGATGGCCAGCAGACCACGGGCGTCGTCGATCACCGCAGCGTCGGCCCGTGAGCTCCCCAGGCTGCCCCCGTCGGCAGCGACGACCCCCTCCGGACGTACGACAAGGCGACGTCCAATCCACGCCTTTTCGGGGTGGTCAATCACGGTCGCGACGGCTACCGGCCGCCCAGCGTCCACATCGTCGGCGATGTCCCCCAGCTGGGGAAAGCTCTCCGGCGACACCCGTTCAATGAAGACGTCTAAGATGCCACCGCACGTAAGCCCCACGGCGAGGGCCGTGTCGTCGGACACGCCATAACGGTGCAGCACGGGGGCCCCAGAACTCACGACCTCCTGACCGACCTCATAGACGGTGGACTCGACGCACCCTCCCGAGACCGAGCCGACGGCTTCACCACCCGGGCCCACAAGCATCGACGCGCCAGCCGGACGCGGCGCAGACCGGAAAGTGTGGACGACAGTCGCGACTGCCACCGTTTCGCCGGTGCGCCACCAGTCGATCAGCTTGGGCAGCACATCTCGCACAGCCGACCACCTCCGCAAGAATCTTGGACCATGTCTTCCCCAATCAGCATCAGTACAATGCATTCATTGTGATTGAATCTACCGGTGAGGTGAAGAATGTCCACGGCTGCTCACCACTCCTTCCGGACGGTCCGCGTGGCCGCCGTTCGGGCCGAATCCTCCTTCATCGACCTCGAGGAGTCCCTCGCCATCAGCATCGATCTGATCGAGAAGACAGCCGGCGGCTGTGCAGAGTTGAACGCGTTCCCGGAGACGTTCCTGCCCTGCTACCCCGAACTGCTGGGAGTCGCTGCCGGAGGGACCGCCCATCCGCTCCTTTGACGTCGGGCTGTTCAAGAACTCTGTGGAGATTCCTGGCCGGCACATCGACTCGCTTGCGGAGGCTTGTGGCCGCAGCAACATCTATGCGGTCATTGGCCTCAACGAGCGCCTTCCAGGTACAACGGGACCACTGGAACATCCAGGTGCACAGCACCCGCGAGGGCTCCATCGCAGGCGAGCATCAGAAGTACGTGACCGCGAGTGGGGAACGTCAGATCCAAGCGCCTGCCCGCACGGGCTACTACAACGCGGTCCAAACGGACTTCGGCACCGTGTCGCATCTCATCTGCGAAGAGAACTCAAACCCCTTGGCCCAGTAGACCGCGGCCACGCAGTACTCGGTGGACCAAACGCTTTCCAAATATCGGGTCATACTTCTGATGCAGGCATTGGACGGAGCCGTCCGCGCCGATGGGGACCTGGCTGTGTTGTACAGAGGCCCGGTCGTCCCGGGACGCCGTTCGCAGAGCCCCACAACCGCAGTCACGCTCGCAGCCTTGCAGGCATCTCGGATTGGGTCCAATGCCTTCGGGTTACCTCGACAGACTGTTGGAACAGGCGCTTGCCTGAATCCTGGCTTGTCTAGTCGAACGCCTGCATCTCCGCCCAACCCGGGTGTTCAGGCAGGAACCCCTCACGGAAGCCTATGACCTCCACCCTCAGTGAGCCGGCTTCGGCCACGAGGTCCGCGCCCCGCTCCACGCTGGCATCTCGGTCGAGGAAGATGGGTGCGGCCTGGACGGCCGCGACGCGCGCCCGGTCTGGCAACTTCGTCACGGCGGACCAGCTCCGGTCATGGGTTTGGCCCGGGCGCCCCATCAGGAGGCAGGACACCCGGGCAGGGATCGTTGGCTCAGCGGAAGCCCGGGTGGGCCTTGCTGTTCGGCAGCTTGATCTTCCCGCTCGCGAGGTCCGCCAAAACCTGCCTGTACTCCTGCTTCAGCGCGGGGCTCACCGCGGCGGACTTGTCGTAGTCCAGAGCCTCGAGGCCCCCCGACCCATAGGTCAGGTCGAAGGTCTGCGGGGCCTTAAGGCCGTTCTTGGCTTGGTTCATCAGTTCCTCGATGACACCCTTCCAGTTCAAGTTGACCGTCAGGACAGCGCCCGTCGGCGCCCACTGAGCGGCATCGCCTCCCCACGACGCGCACTGCGCCTTGGCTTCCTGGCACAGCCGGAGCCCGCCGACCCCGTCCTCGGTGCCCGAGACGAGATAGATCTGCTTGATGCCTTCGTCCAGCAGCGACTGGACCTGCTCACGGTTCGCCTGCACGTCGGTGAAGCTGTTCGAGCTGAGCTTGGTGATCTTGCCAGCCGAGTTGGCTGCCGCGGCTCCGAGGCCGCAGCCCTGCTCGATCTCCGTTTCGAAGGGTGCCCCCTGAGCGTCCACGACGCCGATACGGCCGTCGGGAGACAGCTTCGTGAGAAGCCAGCAGGTCGAGTACCCGATCTCCAGGTAGCTCGCCGTCACTGAGTTGAGGTTGGGCGCCTGCAATACGCCGAAGGAAGACACGACCATCGGGACCTTGGGATATTCCTTCGCCACAGACTTCGCGACGTCGGCCAGGACGAAGGTCGACAAGAGCATCACCTTCGCGCCACCGTCGAGCATCTGTCGGACGACCGGTTCGGCGCGCGTCGCGTCGTAGGCCTCATACGTCTCAGTGACCTCGACGTTCGAGTTGCCCTTCTTCACCGCCTCCGCAGCGTTGTGCCAGGCTGCACTCCACGGCTCGACCTCGGGGCGCGCCTCGAGAATGAGACCGATCTTGGTCTTGTCGCCGCCAGCACCTCCGCTGCTTGCGCCTTGGCTTCCGCCCCCGCAGGCCGCCAGCGACAGTGTGCCGACCAGCCCAAGGGCAAGTGCTGCAGCGACACCAGGTTTCCTCATGTTTTCCTACCTCTCAATGCGGGGACGTTCGAACGAATATTGGATGCTGTTGAAACTAGTTTACCCAATTTGAACATCGCGCGATAGCCTAGGAGAGGAAAATCTTCAACCGTGGCGAAGTTGCTTCCATGCCACCATAAGGTCGTCAGCATCCATCACGAGGCCCGTGTTGAGCGACATGATCTTGAGGGCGGCCTCCTCGAGCTCCTCATTCGTGCCGGCCACGCAGTCACGGACCGTGATAACCCGATAGCTCATGTTGGACGCGTCGAAGGCCGTGTTGAGGATGCAGCAATCGGTCATGCAACCAGTCAGGACCACGGTCGTGATTCCGGCCTGGCGCAGGAGGAAGTCGAGGTCCGTCGCATAGAAGGCGGAGAGCCGCTTCTTCGAGACAACCACCTCGTCCTCCCCCAGGACTTCAGTGGCGAACTCCGTCCAGCGACTACCCTCGAGGCCGTGAGCGGCCACGTTGGGGATGCCCCCGACATACTCCGCAAACGGCCGGCGCCAAGCGCTCGGGATGCCGTTCAGGTCGTCTGCACCGGACGGACGCAGTCCCGTACGCACGTGAATGACTCGGACTCCGAGCTCACGGCCGCGCGCGTGGACGTCGTCGACGGCCCCGATGATGGCCCGGCCCCGGGGTGCCGGGCAAGGACAGTCTTCGTCAGCCGAAAGATGGCCCTCATGCATGTCGACCGAGACGAACGCTGTGCGTTCGATGTCGAAGTAGTCCGCGTACTCACCTTCCGGCAACGGGCGCCGACGTCCGTAGAGATAGGAGTGCACCGTCATGTTCATCCTTTACTTCGTGAGGGTTCGGGGCGCGTTCGACCTCAGCCGGGTGCTAGCCAGCAGCATGAGGATCACAATGACCCAAGGCAGCGCGCCCAGTAGGTGCACGGGGATCTCCGACCCGCGAGACACACGCAAGGCCGACGCGTCGAGCACAGCGATGAGGAACGCCCCCGCAATGGCTCCCGAGACGCTCCACCGTCCGAGGATGACGATGGCGATGGCGATCAGGCCTCGACCGTCGACGATGTTGGGCTGGTATGACCCGACGGCGCCCAGGGAGAGTGAGGCGCCGGCAACGCCGGCGAGAAGGCCGCATGCGAGCAAGGCCCCCGTCTGGACCATGCGCGGCGATCGACCACGCTTGCGGATTGCCTCGGGTTCGTGGCCCGCCGCGCTCAGCACGATGCCAACCTGAGTCCTGGAGAACAGGAGGTAGACCGCGATCGCGGCGGCGATCGCCATCCAGTAGAAGACGTTGCCGGAGAAGAGCGGCGTCCCTACCACTGGAATGTCACTCAGCAACGGAACCGAGAACGAGCCCAGTTTTGGTGTGGCCGCGAGCGAGTTCTTCTGAACGTAGAGGAAGTTGGCCAGACCGGGCAGCAACACGAAGAGCGCGAAGCCGACAAGGATCATGTTGCCCCGGAGCCACACTGCGCCGGCAGCCATGATCGCGGCAACCGCCGCCGCGACGAGAGCGGCGATGAGAATTGCAGGGACGACCCCCCACCCCGCGACCGCGACCACAAAGGCTGCGAATGCCCCGGCCGTCATGTAGCCCTCGAGCCCGATGTTCATTACCCCGGCGCGTTCCGAGATCAGCTCTCCGAGCGCGGCGAGAAGCAGGGGCACCATCAGGCGGACGGCACTGCTCAGGACCGCTTCAAGAATGTCCACAGACGGCTCCTTGTCGGTGTGGTGGTGTCATGAGTCGCCGCCCAGCCGCGGAACGACGCGTAAGCCAAGAGGATCAGCCCGAGGATCACCTGGATGATCTCCGGCGAGAGGTTGGCTCCGACCTGGAGCCCGTCCCCGCCGTGCAACAGGGCTCCGAGGCCGAATGCGGCGACGACTGCACCAAACGGGTTCAGCCCGCCGAGGAGCGCCACGAAGAGTCCACCGAAGCCCACGGGCTCGGCCACAGTGGGATAGAGCCGGTGGTCGATGACGACGACCTGCATCCAACCGCTGAGGCCAGCGCCCACCCCACCCAGGGCCATGAGTCCCACTATGTAGCGGGTGCGGCTGATCGCCGCCTGGCGCGCGAGATGCGGGTTGGCGCTGAACAGCCTTAGCCGATAGCCGATCCGCGACCGATCCAGCGCCCACAGGAGGGGCACGAAGGCCAGGGCCAGCAGCAGTCCGGCGTGGGCGCGCGTGTCAGGGAGGATCACCGGCATCGTCGCGTTGTCCGGGACGGGATTGGACTGGGGCAGGTTTGCGTAGCCACCCTTGAAGGGTCCATTGAGCAGCCAGCCAAGGACCGATAGCACGATGAAGTTCACGGCGAGAGAAGTGATGATCTCGTTGACCCCGAATCGCGCCTTCAGCCAACCCGGGAGTACTGCCACCATTCCTCCGACGATTGCTGCGGCCAGGCCACAGACCGTCAGGCTCACGACTCGGGACGTCCCGTCCAAGTGGAGGGCCAGGAACGTTGCGACCAGCCCACCTGCCGCGATCTGACCAGGAGCCCCGAGGTTGTACAGGCCCGCGCGCAATGAAGGGATGAGCGTGACCGCGACCAGCAGGAGAGGCGTGGCTCGCACTAAGGTCTCGCCGAGATTCCGCTTGGTCCCGAATGTGGAACTGACCATCGAGAAGAACACCGTCGCCGGGTTCACCCCAACGGAGACGAGGACGACGACCAGAATGGCAAAGACTGCCGTCACCGCCCCAGCAAGGACCGCGAGTCGTCGCAGGGGTGGTGGACCGGTCTGAAGAGCGACAGGTGCCTCTACCGGGTCGTTTACAAGAGTCATGTCAAGCCTCCCATGAGCTGACCCAGATGCGCGGAGTCTGCCTCGTTGACGTCGACCTCGCCCACAACCCGACCGTTGAACATCACAACGATGCGATGCGCGATGAGGTGCAGCTCATCCAGGTCGGGGCTGATCAGCACCAGTCCAGCGCCACGGTGCGCTGCGTCGAGCATCGCGTCGCGCACCTCTTGTATGGCGCGCACGTCGAGGCCACGGAAAGGGTTGTGAGCCACGACGAGGTGGGGCGCGTCCTCGAGTTCACGAGCGACGACCGCCTTCTGCTGGTTGCCGCCCGACAAGGTGCGGATCGGTTGGTCCGCTCCCCCGTGGCGAACGCTCGAGCGGTCGAGGAGTTCGGTGACGTGGACGCGCACTGTGTCCTCTTTGAACCACGGACCGCGGGCGAACTGGCGTCGGCCATGGCTATGGACCAGGACGTTGTCGCTGATTGAAAGGTCGAGCGCCACCCCATCCCTGTGCCGGTTTTCCGGCACGTATGCCGCTCGTCCACCGGCGTTCGCGAAGGTGCCCGCCGTGGGCGGGATCAGGCCCGCGAGGACCTCCCCCAGCGTGGTCTGTCCACTACCGACGACGCCAGCGACACCCAGGACTTCACCACTGCGGACCTCGAGGTCGACGCCTCGCAACGGCGCCTCTCCGGGGAGCGGCGCATCCGCACAGACCCCTCGCAACGTGGCCACGATTCCCCGGCCTGTGGGCGTGTCGCCCTCGGTACGGACGCCCATGGCCAGCTCGACGAGCTCCTCGACGTGGTCACTCTGACTCTTGGAGGTCGCGACTTCGCCGACCATCTCGGCCGCCAGTCGCTCAACGGTAACCACGTCAGCTGAGTGCGTGGCGACGACGGCCCCGCGCCTCATCACGGTGATGCGATCGGCCAGCCTCACAACCTCGCCGAGCTTGTGGCTGATGTAGACGACCGAGCCGCCCTCCAATGCGAACTTGCGGATGATCTCGGCGAGCGCCGTTGACTCGTCCGTCCCCAGGGCCGCAGTTGGCTCGTCGAGAATGAGCACCTTGGCCCCGCGGGCCATGACAATGAGGATCTCAACACGCTGACGTTGGCCGACCGCAAGCTGCTGGACCGGCAAGTGCGTGTCAATCTGCCCGCCGAAGCGTTCCGCCAGCTGCGCGAGTTCGCGTCCGGCCTGTCCGCGGTGCGCAAGGAACCCGTCGGGCCGAACCAGCAAAAGGTTCTCCGCCCCGGTTAGCTCCGCAACCAGGCCACCCTCTTGCTCAACGAAGCCGACGCCATCACGGTGGCCCGTATTCTCGTGCCTGAGGTCGAGGTCTGAGTCGCCGAATCTAAGCGTTCCAGCGTCTGCCGCCATCTGCCCCGCAAGAACCCGCATGAGGGTCGACTTGCCGGCGCCGTTCTCACCGACGATCGCGTGGACCTCACCTGCAGCCAACTCGAAGTCCACGCCGCGCAAAGCGACGACTTGACCGAACGTCTTGGCGACGCCCCTCAGCTCCGCGATGTACTGCGACACAATGCCCGTCCTCGGAGTGGGTTCCTGATGCCAACGGTGGGTGGGATGCTGATGCTGATCCACCGGTGAACTTGATTCAATGATATTAAAGTCACTGAATCAAGATTGGAAGACCTACGGCTGAATTTCTCTAGTTTCGAGGTAGCCGCCGGCCACTCGATACCGAGCGATGCGCTCTCATGAGACGTCCACCAGGGCTCGCGATAAGCCAACGGGCGCAGCGCTTCTCGCCCATAACGGCCTGCGACGATCGACGCTTCATCGGTACCCACTGCCCACGCGGCGATGGTGATCTCACGACATCCCGTCGAGGTATCGAGTCACTGATCCAAGTTCACCCACACCGCAACGGCGCGCTCTTCACCCGAGTTGAGGATTCGGTGGGGCCTCGTGGACTGGTAGGCGATAACGTCGCCCGGCTCCAGGTGGTGGTTCTCCCCATCCAGCTCAACGGTCAGCCGGCCGGAGATGAGCAGTCCGAACTCCCTGCCACTGTGGTGCGTCGCCGTTGGGCCGCTTGCTCCCCCCGGTTCGTACTCATTGACCGCCATCTCCAGACCGGCGGTCGCGTCGTCATGCGCGACTCGCCGCGTCGTTCCGACACCCAGCGACACCACCGACTGGTCAGCGATCCGGGTGACGGGGGAACTGTTGCCAGAATCCGGATGATCGAACAGGTCGTACATGTGCACGTTGAGAGCCGACGCGACAGACACGAGCGTCCCGATGGACGCCGTTGCAACCCCGCGCTCCAACATGCTGAGCATGGAGACGCTGACACCGGTCCGCTCGCCGACGTCCTTAAGAGTCAGCCCTTGCCTCGCACGAAGCGCACGGATCCTGGAGCCCGCCAACGACATCATTTGGTCAGCCGTCGCGGTTCCCCGCGCCCCTCCCTGCTGCGGTTGTTCCAAGCTTTCGTCGCGTTGGGCCCCCCCATTCGTCCGCGCACCCTTAGCGCGAGTGGGCGGACGGGCGCCATCAGTGGGTGCGATGGAGCCCTGCTTTGCACGGCTGTTGGCGGCACGAGGAGGAGTCATGCGTTCCCTCCGAAAGGACGTCGGTCGTGGAGGTTTCAGCGTACGTGAATTGCGTCAATGGTGTTACCCGTGTCATGGCGTGTCGCGGAGCCGTTCACGGACGAGAGGGAACGCGCTCACGCTCCCCGGCGGCGATGGGAGTCCGCCGGGCTGCCCACAGGCTCAAGACCGTCTGTGCCATAGCCACGCTCGCAACCCCCAACGGGATAGCTCGCCATCCGAGGTCTCGCGTTAGCAATCCCGTGAGAACAGGTCCCGCCGCCGCGATGAGATACCCAACCGACTGGACCAATCCTGACAGCGCCGTGGTGTGCGAACTGGTGGTCGTCCGCTGCATGACCAGCGCGAGGGCTACCGCGAGCGAGCTGCCCGTGCGCGTCGAGCCCAGCACCACCACACGATGGCGAGCTTCGGCACGATCGCCAGACCCGCCATCGCGACAGCCACCGGGAGACTTACGGCGGCCGCAGCGATGCGGCGGTCCGGCCGATGTTCCATGAGGACTCCCACTGCGACCCCAGAAGGTAGGCAAGCTGGAAAACCAAGAGCTGTAGCCCGGCACCGGTCGTCGTTGTCCCCAAGGACCTCTCGACGGTCGGCAGCCGGGTGATCAGCGTGTAGAACGACACCGACTACGCCCGAAGAAGCCCGCGACCTGCCACGAGATCGGTGACCTCACAACTTGGAACAGTGCGGCTGGGTCGAGCGGTTCGATGGCCGTCTTTCCACGCAGACGACTTGACCGTGCCACCCAGACCGGCAGAACCAGGGCCGGGAGGACGGCCCAAACCACCAGTCCCTCACGCCACCCCCCGAACTGCTGCGACAGCGGTGCCGTAGTACCCGACGCAAGCGCCGCAGCCCCTGAGAGGCACGTGGTGAAGAGAGCCACACCCAACGCGGGCCGACCGAAGTCGCGCTTGACCAACGTCGGGCTGAGGACGTTGGCCACGGCGATTGCGGCACTGGCAACCGCCGTTCCAACGCACAGGCTCGCAGATCCGCCGAGCGATCGGATGACCGTCCCCAACGCGAGGCACACCAGCGCGACGGTCACCGCACTTTCGGGTCCACGAGCGCGCCCGAGGTGGCCAACGAACGGCGACACCGTGGCGAACATGAGGACCGGCAGCGCGCCGAGGAAACCGAGCTGGTCTTGGGTCATGCCGGTCTCTGCGCCAATCTCGGATATCAACGGCCCCACGCAGGTGATGGTTGGTCTGAGACACGCGGCGATCAGCAGGACTGAACCCACCGTGAGCACAGTCCGACCGATCGGCCGGTTCACGGAGCGTCTATGTCCAGCACCAGCGGCCCACGAAGGCATCGGGAAACGCAGATGAGCATTTGCCGGTCTGCGCGCTCCTCGTCGGTCAACAGCCCGTCGCGGTGGTCAACCTCTCCCGCGAGCACCGTCGTCTGACAGCTACCACAGGTTCCTTCTTCGCAGGAGAAGAGGACATCGGCGCCGGCATCGAGAACGGCTGCCAGGATCGACTGGTCTTTGGCGACGGGCACGAGTGGCCCTCCAACACCCAACTGCACATCGAACGCCGACTCATGGGCGGCAACCTCGCGGTCAACATGTTGGTGCACGGCCACGAATCGCTCGAAATGCAGCGGCAGGAGACCGGCAGCATCGACGGCGGCTTCCATCGCATCGATGAGCGGTGCGGGTCCGCACGTGTAAATGGCGACGCCCGGATCTCTGCTGACCGCCTCTGCGATGATGCCATGCACGTCGATCAGTCCGTCACGATCCTGCGGCACGAGGTCCACGTTCTCCTCGTACAGGGCGAGAAGATCGAGGAAAGCCATCGAGTCCAAGGACCGGCCGCCATACACCATGTGCCAGGGGATGCCGATCGCGTCAATCGCCTCGATCATGGGCAGAAGCGGCGTGATCCCGATCCCGCCTGCCACGAACAGGTAGGACGACGCTCGCTCGAGCGGAAAGCGGTTACGCGGTTCCCGGAATTTGACTTCGGTCCCGACGGGCAGGGCGTCATGAACTTCGACTGAGCCGCCCTTTCCTTCCGGCTCATATAGGACGGCGATCTCGTAGTCGCGACTGTTCAGGGGCCCGCACAGTGAGTACTGCCGACAGCGACCCGACGGAAGAACCAGGTCTATGTGTGCGCCGGGCTTCCACGGTGGGAGTTCACCATCGACGGCTTGGAGCGTCAGACCGACGACTCCTTGGGCACGGTCGACACGCCTGGCGACGCGCGCCAGGCGAAGGTCGGTGGTCACGGCCCGACCTAGGCGCCGTAGGGGCCGAAGACGTCGACCTTGGCGAGAGAAGCCAGTCGCTGTCGGTAGAGAAGACTCGCCGCGTCCGGAACCTTGATGTGCAGTTCCTCGCGGAGCGAGTCCGGCAGCTCCTCTGGGCGCTGGCTCTCAACGACGACACGATCCTGCTCCATGATGGTGTTGGTGAAGTCGCTGAACTTGCTGTCGGGTTGGTCGTGCGAGTGGTTCCGAACGATGAACACGAACACCTCGGTCGTCTTCGAGGTCCGGGGAAGCGTGAACTGGGTGATGAACGTCTCGCGGCCTGTGCCGAGCTCGATCTTCTTCAGGTGGATCGTGAAGGGCACCACCAGCGTGTACTCATAGCGAACCTTCTGCACCCCGCCAGCGCCATATAGATCGCTCGGCTCCTCCTGCTCCAGCCAGTAGTGGAGACCGTTCTCACGCTTCTCGACGGTGTAGGGCGCGATTTCAGCCTTGTCCTCCGTGCCCAGAAGACCCTCGTGCACGTACGGGAAGTGGGAGAAGTCCATGAAGTTCTCCACCGCCCTGGCAGCGGAGGTCTTCCACACCTCCCGGTAGGAGATGAAGGACTTCCAGGCAGCGTCCTCGAAGATGTCCCCCGGGAAGGGGGGGATCTCGTCTCGAGGCTCGTCGATGGCCACCCAGACCAGTCCATACTTCTCCTGGACGTTGTAGGCGAAGGCGCGCGCATTGCCGGGAATCGGGGCGTCGGCCGGGCGCGAGGGAATCTTCACGCAGGCGCCCGTGCGGTCGTACTGCCAGCCGTGATACGGACAAACCAGGTTTCCGTTGCGCACCCAGCCAAGGGAGAGCGCGGCACCGCGGTGGATGCAGAGATCGCGGAAGGCCGCGACACCGTTCTCATCCCGGAAGGCGACGACGTAGTCATCGAGAAGTTCGAAGCGTCTGGGCTGGTCGGTCACCTCGTCGGACGTCGCGAGCGGGTGCCAAAAGCCGGAAAGTGCTGTCAAGGTCATCGGTTACTCCGTTCAGGTCGTGCAGGGGTCAGGGATTGGGGATGGGGAGGGCTGCCTCGAAGGGCGCGCCCGGAACGTTGGCGATGAGCCCCCAGTCGCCACCGTCGATCAACCCACGGCGGAACCGGGGAAGCTGTGAGTCGCGTCGCTCCATGCTCGCCTCCTGACCTACACTCTCGAGTCCGTGGTGTGACGGACCTGCGACCTCATGCGTCGGAGAATTTCAGCGTCGTTGCTCTTTGGCGGGCTCCGCGCTGGGCCTCTCGCGTACGAACTTCAATGATCTTGAAGATTAGGAGAACTCCACCCGGATGGCAAGGTCCTTCCGGGGGAACTTCCGAGATTCCTTGTCTTACTTCGCCGAGGCAGGAGCCATGGGTCGGCTGGGCGATCGCGCCGGGTCCGGCTGTCAGAACTGACCAGCGTCGAGCGGGGGTTCGGTCTTCTCACGGACTTCGTCGACGCTGACACCTGGGGCCAACTCCACGAGTTTCAGCCCCTCAATCGTGATGTCGATGACCGCCAGGTCGGTGATGATCCGCTGAACGACCTTCTTCCCCGTGTAGGGGAGGTCGCACGTATTGAGGATCTTGAGGGACCCGTCCTTGGCCACGTGCTCCATCAGGACGATCACACGCTTGGCACCGTGGACCAGGTCCATCGCACCACCCATCCCCTTGACCATCTTGCCGGGGATCATCCAGTTGGCGATGTCACCGTCCTTCGAGACCTGCATGGCCCCCAGGATCGCGGCATCGATCTTTCCCCCGCGGATCATGCCGAACGACGTCGCGGAATCGAAGAACGAGGCCCCCCGTCGGACAGTCACCGTCTCCTTGCCGGCATTGACCAGGTCTGCATCCTCCTCCCCAACGTAGGGGTATGCCCCGACGCCGAGAATGCCGTTCTCACTCTGGAGCACGAGCTCGACGTCGTCCGCAACGAAGTTGGGCACAAGAGTCGGCAGACCAATGCCGAGGTTCACATAGGATCCGTTAGTCAGCTCGGAGGCAGCCCTCGCCGCCATCTGCTCGCGTGTCCAACCCATCTCAGCG
This sequence comes from Pedococcus sp. NPDC057267, assembly GCF_042668795.1. Taxonomy (NCBI): domain Bacteria; kingdom Bacillati; phylum Actinomycetota; class Actinomycetes; order Micrococcales; family Intrasporangiaceae; genus Pedococcus; species Pedococcus sp. NPDC057267. The sequence continues at coordinate 38,340 of NZ_JBHUYG010000015.1, forward strand.
ACCGCCTTCACTGGTATCGGAACGGGGACGTGTGGTGACCTTCTCGATGCGCTTGTCTGCCGCCTGATCGGCTGTCAGCTCGACAACTCGCTGAACGAAGACGCCCGGCGTATGCACTTCATTGGGATCGAGCTCGCCTGGCTCGACAAGCCACTCAACCTCGGCGATGGTCACTCGCCCGCACATCGCAGCAAGCGGATTGAAGTTGCGGGCTGAGTCCCGGTACACGAGGTTGCCGTGGCGGTCGCCTTTCCATGCCCGCACCAAGCCGAAGTCTGCCTGGATCGCCTCCTCCAAGACGAAGTCACGCTCCTCGCCGTCGACGGAAAACCGACGGGTCTCCTTCGGCGGTGACGCCACGACGACGTTCCCGACGGAGTCATAACGCCAAGGGAGTCCGCCATCGGCCACCTGCGTCCCTCCGCCGGTTGCAGTGAAAAAGGCAGCGATTCCCGAACCCCCCGCGCGCATCTTCTCCGCCAGAGTCCCCTGGGGAGTCAGCTCGACTTCCAACTCTCCTGCCAGGTACTGGCGTGCGAACTCTCGGTTCTCGCCGACGTAGGAGGAGACCATGCGTCGGAGCCTCTTGGCCGCGAGCAGGCGGCCAAGCCCCCACTCGTCCACACCACAGTTGTTCGACACGGCTTCCAGGTCCGTGGTGCCGGCCGTGAGCAGCGCGTCGATCAGCACCGAGGGAATACCGCAGAGGCCGAACCCACCCACCGCCAACGTCGCTCCGTTAGGGATGTCAGCAACTGCCTCTGCAGCACTCGCCGCCACTTTGTCCATGACGCATCTCTCTCGTTCGGTGGTTCCAGGGGTGTTGCCCGCGCCGCTCGACGGCACATCGGTCACGTCTAGTCAGTGCGCGGCGCCGAAGGGACGCCGCGTGTCGGCCCCGTCTTCGAGCAGTACTTGCGCGTCGGTCGAGGGACACCAACACTGAAGCAGCGCTGAACTTCTTTTGAGTTCTGTCGAATATCGATCATGTTGAGATGTTGGTCAAGAGGTTCAACATGATTGATAATACCTGTGAGACATGTCACCGGCCGGCAGAGGAGCAGATCATGGACCCGGAGCACCTCGCGCTGTCGGATCAGGCTGAGCCCGAGGTTCATCCCGTGACGGTCGGACGTCACACGCCTTCCGACCAGACGATCGCCGAGATCGGCGCGCGTATCCGTGGGCTCCGAAATAGGCGCGGACAGACACTTAAGGACTTGGCCACCGAGACGGGCGTCAGCGTCTCTATGCTCAGCATGCTGGAGCGCGGGGTGGCGAGCGCCTCCATAGGCACCCTGGTGTCCGTGGCCTCTGCCTTGGGTGTCCATATGTATGACCTGTTCGATCGACCTGCACCGCTCGACGTCTCGCCGGTGACGCGACTTGAGGACCAAGCGGTCGGGGTCACCCGCGAGGGGGCCGCGCGACGAGTCGCTCTCTACGACGCGGTCTCTGGCGTGGAGCTGGCGATAAACACATATGCCGCGGGCAGCGCCTCGTCCCCGGCTCCAACACACCACCGCGGGCGCGAGTTCGGAGTCGTGATCGCCGGCCGCCTGGAAGTCGAGCTGGGAGGGGAAGTGCACCGGCTGGAACCTGGTGACGCAGTGGCATACCCGTCCACTAGTCCCCACCGGATCCACAACCCCAGCGTCGAGGAGAGCATCGCCGTATGGATCAATCTCGACGGAGGCTGACAGCACTGCGAGCCGCGTTCAATTTGTTCAGCGCTACTGAATGACTTTGATGCCTCTGAATGCTACGGTGCTTCTCGTGACCGAGAAACTCACTACCTCAACCGGACTGAAGGTCATCTCACCCGGCAGTTGGGGCAAAGATCTGGGCCTGGTGAAGCATGGCTCTTGGCGCGAGATCGTTGGCGCGTCGACTGGGGCTTCTCGCCGCGGCCTGTATGCCATCGACGTCCGCGAGCAGAGCCGCACAGTTCCGCTTCAGCATGTCGGCGAGGCCGTGTACTACGTGATCGAAGGCCGCGGGACAGTGCGTGAGGACCTGTCGACTGGCAGTCGGTCCCACACGCTTTCCCCCGGTTCAATGGTTCACGTCGCAGCCGGGGCCACGTATCACTTCGCTTCCCTCGAAGGGCTGAGGCTGATCGGCGGGCCGAGTCCGGTTGACCTGGACCTGGGCGTCGAGCCTCAGCCGGGCCGTTCCGAACCGGGTGTTCGCCTCTACCATCGCGACAAGCCCGGACTTCTGGTTCCGTTCATCTCTCAGGATGCCCGGCTCGTGGTGTGGCTTGGCGAGGGAGCCGTCACCGCCAACATGAACTACGTTGTGCTCGAGCCCGGCGAGCGAAACAAAGAGCACGCGCACGCTGTTTCAGAGGACACGATCCACATCCTGGAGGGACGCGGAACGGCGGAGAATGTAACCACGGGTGAGCGTTTCGACTTCGGACCAGGCGACACGATCCACATCGAGATCGGGTACTGGCATGCCGTCGCGGCTGACAAGGGGGAACGTGTCGTCAGCGTGGGCGGACCGTGCCCGGCAGATGTCGACATGTTGCGTGCTGCTGGTGTGAACGTCGATGCAATCACGCGTGACCTGCCCGACGTGCCGGGCACGGAGTGAGCCACGATGCCGAACGTGACCGTCGCACTGGAACAGATCGACGTCTCGTCGGGAGATCCTGAGGCGAATCGAGCCTTGGCCCTCTCGCGCGCCGCTACTGCTTTCGAAGCCGGCGCGGAGATCGTCGTCTTTCCGGAACTGGCCATCAGTGGCTACGTTGTGGAGCCTGCGACTGCGGCTGCGAGTTCCGAGGAGCTCCACGGCCCAAGCTTTGTGGCCTTCCGAAACCTCGCGGCCCGCCACAACGGCCTCGTCATATACGGCCTGTGCGAGCGGGCGGGCGATTCCCTTTACAACTCCGTAGTTGCAGTCAACGCCGATGGCGTCGCCCTCCATTACCGGAAGCTGCACTTGTTCGATCAGGAGCTGGGTGTCTACACACCGGGGAATTTGGGGTTGCCGGTTGTCAGCCTCGCCTGGGGCAATCTCGGGGTCTGCATCTGCTACGACCTGAGGTTTGTCGAGGTCCTGCGAACGCTGTCCTTGGGCGGCGCAGACCTGGTCGTTGCACCGGCCGCGTGGGTGGGCGGCTTCGATCGCGCCGTACCCCAAGCTGGCGCTACCCGTCATGTCGACTCCGTGTTGGCGCAGGCCAACCTCGACCAGGTCGCCGTCGTCGCGGTCTCGCAGGTCGCCGGGAGTTCGCACGGCGGACCCGCGACCCTGGGTGGATCGGTCGCTTGTGACGCGTACGGTGAACTCGTGGCCGGACCCCTGTCCCGTACCGATGCCGACTCGGCAGTGGTGTCCATCGACATCGACAAGGTGCGGGCTGCGCAACGGCGCAGCGAGAAGATTCGGCCCCGGGATGACCGACGCACCGACGTCTACTCCCTGAACTACGGAGGCGAGACCTGGTGAAGCCGAGTCCTTTCGAGTACAGCGCTCCAACTTCAATGGATGAGGCGCTGGCAGTTCTTGCCCTGGACCCGGATGAAACCAAGATTCTGGCGGGCGGACAAAGTCTCATACCCATGATGAACTTCCGTCTGGCAAGGCCGGAGCGACTCGTCGACATCAACCGGATTCCGGGAATCGACCAGCCCGAGGTGGAGGCCGACCGCTACCGCATCGCCACCCGGACACGGCACATCACGTTGCAGAACACCACGCTCGCGGGGCCACTTGGCCACCTGCTGCGCCAGGCGGCAGCGAGGGTCGGCCACCTTCCCATACGGACTCGCGGCACATTCGGCGGTTCTCTGGCCCACTGTGATGCCGCATCGGAGTGGTGTCTCGTCGCGTCTCTTCTGGACGCGGAGATCACCGCTCGAAGCGAAGCGCGCGGCGAACGAACCATCCCAGCCGCCGAGTTCTTCCAAGCCATCTTCACAACTGCCCTTGAGCCGGACGAGATCTTGACGAGCGTGTCATTGCCGCTCCTCGACGACACCTGGGTCACTGGTATCGCGGAGTTTGCCCGGCGGGCCGGCGACTTCGGAATCGTGACGGCGACAGCGGCCGTGAAGGTTGTCGAGGGTGCGGTGACCGAAGCCAGGGTCAGCATCGGCGGAGTTGACGAGGTTCCCTTCAGGAGTGCAGCCGCAGAGTCGACCATGCTTGGCGCGTCGTGGTCGGCCGAGGTCGTTACCGAGGCTGCCGAGGCGGCCGCCCGCGAGGTCCAGCCTCCGTCGGATACGCACGGCGATGCCGCATACCGGCGGGATCTCGTACGAGCGCTGCTTCCCCGGGCGCTAGGTCAGCCGTGACGAGGGTCTCGGAGGCGTCCAGCCCCAGTGAACCTGAGACCTGGTCCGGACGCGCGCTGCCGCGCCTCGAGGACCCCGCAATTCTGCGGGGTCTGGGGACCTACGTGGCCGACGTCGCTGCGCGCGACCCCGACTGCCTGCACGTGCGGTTCGTCCGTAGCGCCCATGCCTCAGGGCGGATCGTGTCAATAACCGCCCCTCACGACGTCACCGTGTTCACCGCAGCAGACCTGATCGGCGTCCGGCCGATCCGCGCGGTTCTCCACCGACCTGACTTCGTCGCCGTGGACACCCCAATTCTCGCGCACGATGTCGTGCGGTTCGTGGGCGAGCCGGTCGCCTTCGTGGTCGCGGCAACCGAGGCAGAGGCAGAAGATGCTGCCGATCGGGTCGACGTCCAGATCGAGGAGTGGCCTGCCGTGCTCTCGGCGGCTCACGCATTCTCCGCCGGCGCCCCGCTCGTTCACGACGTTGAGTATCCCGGCGACCCCAACACGGTGGTTGATGGGCGGATCGAGACGGAGGGCTTCTCGGAAGTCTTCGATGGGGCCGACCACGTTGTCCAGATCCAGGTCAGCTCGGCAAGGCAGAGTGCGATGCCCCTCGAGGCGCGGGCTGGCCACGCGGCATACGACCGCGCGACCGGCCGGAGCACCCTCCACGCCACCCTGCAGATGCCACACGTGACCCGGACCGGCATAGCCGACTGCCTCGGGATCGCCGAGGATGACCTGCGCGTCGTTGCACCCGACGTCGGCGGTGGGTTCGGCGCCAAGATGACGCTCGCGCGAGAGGACGTCGCGCTGGTGTGGGCGTCACGCCGTCTGCGTCGCAACATCGCGTGGATCGAGACTCGCGAAGAGAACTTCCTTGCCGCTTGGCACAGCCGCGAGCAGGTCTATGACATCGATGGCGCCTTCACCACATCCGGTGATCTTGTCGCGCTGCGTGGTGACCTTATCTGCGACGTTGGCGCTTACTGTTGCTACCCGGTCACGTGGGGCGTTGAACCGCTCATGGCGATGGCGGAGCTTACCGGCCCATACAAGGTGGGGCACTACTCAGTGCGCTCGCGCGGTGTCGCGACCAACAAGTGCCCCATCGCGCCGTATCGGGGGGTTTCGCGGCCGATGCAGGTTCTTGCGATGGAGCGTCTCTTTGATGTCGCGGCGTCCCAGCTCGGCGTTGACAGGGTCGAGATCCGGCACAGGAACCTCGTGTCCAAGTTCCCCCACAAGGCGCCTTCGGGCCTGGTGCTCGACCACGCCAGCCACCAGGAGACTCTGTCTGCTGCCGCGGCCCTGGCCGACGTGGATGGTTTTCGTGACCGTCAGCTCAAGGCCAGGACCGAGGGCCGCTACCTCGGCTTGGGGATCTCGTGCTTCGCCGAGCGCACGGGTTACGGGACCCCGGCGTTCGCGGCGAGGAATCGTCCGTATGGCCTCGCGAAGTCCGCCTCTCCCGAAGTCATCACGCCCGGCTACGAGCGCGTGGTACTGACCATGGACTCCTCAGGAGGAGTCCTCCTACGCATCGGCGCCTCACCCCACGGCCAGGGACTGCGGACGACCTTGGCACAGGTCGTGTGCGACGAACTCGGCCTTGGTCCCAACAACGTCCGGGTTATCCATAGCGACACCGATGCGACGCCCTACGGATGGGGTAGCTTCGCAAGCCGCGCCATGGTGATCTCTGGTGGCGCTTCGCTGATTGCGGCCCAAGAGCTGGCTGAGCGACTGCGCTCCTTGGCAGCGGAGCGACTGGGGGGACTACCCGAAGACATCGACTTGGCCGACGGCCACGCGCATCGCCGTGACACGGGAGAGTCGGTCGGCATTCCCGTCATCGCCCGCGACGTCTACCACTCGGCCCACCTGTTGCCCGACAAGGGACAGCCGGCACTTGAGTCGGTCGGGGTCTATGACCCGTCGGGGACATTCGCCAATGCGTGTCACATCGCCGAGGTCGAGGTGGACATCAACACTGGCGAAGTGGCGATCCGTCGATTCCTCGTCGCCGAAGACGCCGGGCGGCTCATCAACCCGGCGATAGTGGACGGGCAGATCCATGGCGGCATCGCGCAGGGCATCGCCAATGCACTGTATGAAGAACTCGTGTACGACGAGCGCGGTGTCCTCATCACGACCTCGCTGATGGACTATCTCCCGCCAACGGTTCAGGAGATGCCGAGCGTGGAGGTCGCGCACCTCGAGACGATTTCCGCGGCTTCGATCACCGGGGCCAAGGGCGTTGGGGAGGGTGGCACCATCGGCGCACCGGCGGCGATCGCAAACGCCATCAGCGACGCATTGGCCCCCTTCGGAGTCGGCGTTTTCCATCTGCCTGCTACGCCGCACCGCGTTCGCGAAGCCATTCGTAGCGGTCATGACCTCCATGTCATTCCGCGACCCATACCGAGCCCCGAGAGTGAGGCCATCCGATGAGCAAAGTGACCAAGGTTCCCCTGCGGCTGTATGTCAACGGCGATCGATATGAGGTCACGGTCGAACCGCGCCGCACCCTGGCGGATGCCCTCCGTGAGGACTGCGGCCTCACCGGCACCCACCTGGGTTGCGAACACGGAGTCTGCGGGGCCTGCACAGTCCTCGTTGACGGCCAGCCCATGCGTTCTTGCCTGATGTTTGCCGTGCAGGCCGGGGGATCTTCGGTCAGAACAGTCGAGGGGCTGGCACCCGATGACGAAACCCTTCACCCAGTGCAGCAGGCCTTCTGGGAGAACCACGGCCTTCAATGCGGCTTCTGCACCCCGGGCTTCCTCACCCTCACAGCCGGCTACCTCGAAGAGCACCCGGACGCGGAAGAAGAGGAGCTTCGGGACGTCCTTTCGTCGAACCTCTGCCGCTGCACGGGTTACCAGAACATCGTCAAGGCAACTCTCGCAGCTCAGCGAGTCATGCGTGGTGACGACGAGGTCAGCTCCGGGGAGTCAACGTGATTGGTGCCCGAGCCCTACGCATCGAGGACCCGGTGCTGCTGCGCGGCGCCGGTCGGTTCGCTGCTGACACGGTCCGGGCCGGCGAACTGCACATGCGCGTGGTGCGATCGCCAATCGCCCACGGCCGCATCACTTCGGTGGACGTCTCGCAGGCCCTGCTCATGGACGGCGTGGTCGGAGCGTGGACGCATGAGGACATCGCGGAACTGCCCGCGATAGGTTTTCGGCTGACACCCCGAGAAGACCTGCTTCCTTACCGGCAGCCGGTTCTTGCCCGGAAGGTCGTGCGGTACGTAGGAGAACCCATCGCCGTGGTCTTCGCACGGTCGCCCTACATCGCCGAGGACGCCGCCGAGCTCGTGCAAGTCGACATCGAGCCTTTGCAAGCCCACATCGACTGCGATGCCGAACCGGTCACCTGGGTGGACAGCGAGCAAGCCACCTGGGCAGCTGGCAGTGGTGGCGGCCTGCAGGACCAGGATTCCCAAGCCACCACGTTCACGACCCAGTACGGCGACGTCGACGAGGCGTTCCGGAAGGGCAAGCGACAGGTCGCCAGTGGGGCCTATCGCATATTCGAAATGGACGCCCGGATCGGTCGGCACTCCGGCGTACCGATGGAGTGCCGAGGACTGTGCGCCTTTTACGACGAGGCAGAACAGCTCCTTCTCATTGACGGAGCCGCTAAGGTCCCCTTTTGGAATCGGGAGGCCGTCGCAGCCATGGTCGGCCTGCCGCCGCACCGAGTGGTCATGCGAGAAACGCATGTCGGGGGCGGCTTCGGACCACGGGGTGAGCTCTACCCCGAAGACGTTCTCGTCGCCCTGGCGGCCATGCGCCTACGATCACCCGTCAAGTGGACCGAAGATCGGCAAGAACACCTGATGGCCACCAACCACTCGCGCGACCAGCATCACCGGTTGCGGGCGTTGGTCCGGGTGCGGGACGGGTGGATCGAAGCGCTTGACGCGGAGTTCATCTTGGACCAAGGCGCCTACGTGCGCACCCACGGCGCGACGGTTGCCTCGCTGACCGCGTCAATGTTGCCCGGGCCATACGTTATCCCGCACTTCCGCGTGGAAGCGAAGGTGCGCCTCACACACAAGACCCCGGCAGGCACGTATCGCTCACCGGGACGATACGAAGGAACATTCGCCCGCGAGCGGCTTGTCGACAAGATCGCGGACGGGCTGGGGCTGGACCGCGCGCACGTGCGGCGGACGAACTTCATCCCTGCCTCCGCTATGCCGTTTGAACGGCCGATTGAGGCAATGGGCACCCACTTGGTCCACGACTCGGGCGACTACGAGCTGCTCCTCGACAAGGTGAGCAATCAGTTCGACTTTGGCGGCATCCGCGCTCAAGTGGAGCAACGGCGAGAAGCCGGCGAAGTCGTCGGCTTCGGCTTCGGCTTCTTCGTCGAGAAGAGTGGGATCGGTCCATTCGAAGGCGCACGCGTCACGGTCGATGCTACTGGCCAGGTGACCGTTACCTGCGGGGCCTCGTCCGTTGGGCAGGGCGTCGACACTGTGCTGGCCCAGATTGTGGGTGAGGGATTGGACGTGCCATACGACGCGATCCGCATCGTCCGTGGTCGGACTGACCAGTTCGAATACGGGCGCGGCGCCTTCGCAACCAGGCTCGCGGTGATGGCGGGCTCTGCCGCGGCCAATGCAGCGGAAGCGCTCGTCGACAAGGCAAAACGTGTAGCGGCATACACGTTCAAGGTAAGCGTGGAGGAACTGACGTTGCGCGGCGGGAGTGTCGCTGTGACGGAGGACCCACAACGAGTCCTCACGCTCGGCGAAATCGCTGCACTGTTGGAGCCCATGGGTGCCGATTCCATGAAGGAAGCGCCCGGCCTGTCGGCGGACGGATGGTTCCGAACCGACCACATGACATATCCGTATGGGATTCACGCGGCCTTGGTGAGCATTGACAAGGGGACGGGTCAAGTGGTCATCGAGCGCTTCATCGTCGGCTACGACGTGGGCCGGGCCCTGAACCCAACGCTGGTGGAGGGTCAGATTGCCGGCGGCGTGGCCCAAGGCATTGGTGGTGCCATCTACGAAGAGTTTCTCTACTCCGCAGACGGTACGCCCCTCTGCACAACGTTCATGGACTACCTCATCCCCACACTCCTCGAGGTGCCGGACGTGGAAACGCTGGTCACTGAGGATGCCCCAAGCCCCATCAACCCCCTAGGGGTCAAGGGAGCAGGCGAGGGCGGCACGACCGCGGTCGCCGCCGCAGTGGCCTCCGCTGTCGACGACGCACTGCGGATCCCTGGCGCAATCACCAGCGTGCCCATCAGGCCCGGCCACTTGCGAAGCCTGCTGGCCTGAGGTGGTACGCAACCGGTTTTGGTAACCCTGCCTTGTCCCTACGTTTCAAACATATTAAAATCAACTCACTACTGCTGAGACGGAGAAATCAATGCGCATCGTCGACATGACTCACCCCTGGGGCATCCACACGCCCGGCTGGGTTGGCTACCCCGGTGGCAAGATGTACTACACGCAGAACCTGCAGACGAACCAGATCGTGTCGCAGAGGATCGAGAGCTCCCTTCACTCCGGAACCCACCTCGACGGCCCCATGCACGGCACCGATGGCGGTCTCGACATGGCCTCCCTGCCACTGGACAAGCTGATCCACCCGGGGGCCATCGTCGACGTGTCCGACGTCGTCAGTGACTGGGATCTGATCGAGCCCGAGCACATCACGCGCAACGTGGAGATCAAGAAGGGCGACATCTTGATCATCCACACCGGGTTCATCGACTACTACCAGGGCAGGGAGAAGCAGGATCTCGTGCGGTACTTCACCATGCACCCGGGCGGTAGCGCTCGACTCGCCGAGTGGATGGCAGACATGGAGATCCGCTGGTGGGGCATCGATGCCGGCTCTGGCGACCACCCGATGAACACGACGATCCGCAACATGCGCCCAGACCTGCTCAAGAAGTTTGAAGAGCACGCCGGGAAGAGCTACCAGGACTTCTTCGGCACGTACACCTACACGCATCACATGTCTGGCCGCGAGATCACTTCGGACATCTTCCCCATGCACCACCTCGCCTTCCAGGACGGATGTATCCACGCGGAGAACGTCGGTGGCGATCTCAAGTCGGTTCTGAACCAGCGCGCCATCATTGGCGCATTCCCGTGGAAGATCGAGGGCGGCGAGGCCTGCCCTTGCCGCATCATGGCCTTCTTCGACTGCGGTGAAGACGAAGTCATCGAGGGATTCGGAGGCTGACATGCTCTTGAACAACGAATTCGAGATCGAGGCGGACCTCGACCGCACATGGGCGCTGCTCACCGATCTCGAGCGCATCATGCCCTGCATGCCGGGCGCGGCCCTGGACGGCCGCGAAGGGGATTCCTACCTTGGCAACGTCAAGATCAAGGTCGGGCCGATCGGCGCGCACTTCAAGGGGACCGCGCACTTTTCCCATAAGGATGACGCAGCCCGCACCGCCGTCATCGCTGCGGCCGGAAAGGACCCCAAGGGGCAAGCAGCGGTCAACGCCCAGATCCACGCACGGCTGGAGCCGGTGACCGGCACCCGTACGCGGGTCATCATCGACACGGATCTCGACATCTCAGGGCGCATGGCCCAGTTCGGGCGAGGCGCCATCGCGGACGTTTCGAACCGCCTCATGGGCCAGTTCGTGTCCAACATCGGTTCACTGCTGGACGAGCCGACCAACTCCCCGGCCACCTTCGGGTCCCCCGTTGCGCCCGCGCCTGCTGGATCGCCGACGCTTAACGGTGTCGGCGCGGCTGCAACCGCGCCGGCACCCAGCCGCGTCGCCGACAACGGTCCGAGCATGGACGTCATGTCCATCGTTCTCCCCATGGTGAAGGAGCGCTACGGCCAGGCAATCTCTGGGGCCTTGGTCGGCTTCCTGCTGAGTTGGTTGGTCTTCGGCCGCAAGGTGCCCAGGTCATGAGCGATCGCCTCCCTAGGCTCACGCCGGACCAACTCGATGAGTCTCAGCGAGCCGTGTATGAAGGCATCGCCGGAGGTGACCGCGCCAAGGGCGTCCAGCATTTCCCACTGACCGCAGAGGACGGATCGCTGAACGGGCCGTTCGGCATCATGCTGCACTCACCCGGCGTCGGCGCAGCTCTTCAGGAACTGGGCTCGACCATTCGCTTCCGGACGGACCTGAGTGCTCGGATTCGCGAGATAGCGATCCTCCAGGTGGCGCAGGCCGTCGGGAGTGAATTCGAATGGTGGGCCCACGAACGAGTGGGAAGGGCCGCCGGTCTGACTGACGAGGAGCTCATGCTTCTCTCACTCGGCAGCTTCTCCAGCCAGGACCCCGTCGAAGATGAGTGCGCTGCATTCTGCGCCAACCTGCTGCGTTCCTCCGTCATCACGGACCAGGAGTACGAGGAAGCAGGAGCGGTCCTCAGCCGGGCGCAGATGATCGACCTGACCGTCTTGGTGGGCTACTACAGGACCTTGGCTCAACTCATGGCTGTCTTCGACGTCGGTGTTCCCGGCAACGAGCAGACGCCAGTTGGCGTCCCTCGCCACGCGCACTGACGCCAACATTTCCGGTCGTTTCCGCGCGCACGCGCCCTTGACCGACAACTCTGTCCATCACACGCTTCACAGAAAGAACCAACGCAATGCCCACTCGCGTCGTCGTCGACGAGCACTTCCGTCCGCAGATCGCCTACAGCTCTGATGAGCCGCTTGCAGCGGGACAGGTGCGTGTCCGGGTCACGCGCACCGGGGTGAACTTCTGGGAGATCATGCAACGTCGTGGACGGGTTCCCCACCCTGTGTCTGGAGTCCCAGGGTCCGAGGGCGCAGGGGTGGTGACCGAGGTGGCTCCAGGGGTTGAAGGACTCGTCCCGGGAAGCCGCGTCGCCTGGTCCAGGGTCCCCGGAAGTTACAGCGACTCCGTCGTGGCCCCCGCCACCGCGCTGACCACCGTGCCGGACAACGTGGATGACGACACGGCCGCCAGCCTGCTCTTCCAAGGTACGACGGCCGCCTACCTCGTCGAGGAGACCTGGCCGGTAAGTGACGGCGACCCGGTCGTCGTGACGGCTGCCTCGGGAGGAGTAGGGCTGCTCCTCACGCAGTTGCTTGTCGCACGCGGAGCTCGAGTCATTGGTGTCGTGTCCAGGCGGGCCAAGGCTGAAGCCGTTCGCGAGGCTGGTTCGGAACTGGTGTTGACCTACAGCGACACCGTCGCAAGCCAGATCCTGGATGCATTTCCTGAGGGCGTCGCGGCCGTGTTCGACGCCGTAGGCGGCGCCACGGCGGAGTCCCTGCTCAGCGCACTCCGACCGCGCGGCGCCATGGTCCTCTACGGTTCGGCGAGCGGCCGGGAGGCCGCCATCACCGCGCAGGAGCTGGCTGCGGGATCGTACTTCTTGACTCGTGCCGCCGGGCGCGACTACTTGCCCAACTCGGCTGCGGTCCAGGAGTATTCGAGGAAGTTGCTGGACCTCGCGTCTGCGGGCTCATTGGCTGCACGGATCCAGGCAGTCTTTCGCCTGCATGACGCCCAAGACGCATGGGCAGCTCTCGAGAGCCGCAGCACTGTCGGAAAGGTGCTTCTGGCACCCTGACCGACCAGCTGTCGGTCAGGTGAGCTTGCACTCAAGCGGAGGGCACAAGGTGAGGGATCAGATCAGGCTTCAGCTCGGCGAGTTGATCCCTTGCTGCGCGAAAGCACCTTGCCACGGTCGATGCTTCCATTCGTGGCAGTGCGGCCGCAGTGGGAATCGACCCCCTGCTCCTCGAGCTTGTTCGGATCCGCGCATCGCAGCTCAACGGCTGCGTCTACTGAATGGACCTTCATTCGCGTGATGCCCGCGCATCGGGTGCAACCGATCAGCTGCCCTTCTTGTTGCCGGCCTGGCGGAAGGTCGCGACGTACTCCGACACGCAACGAGCAGCTCTGGAACTGACTGAGGCGCTGACTCAGATGCCGCCAGGGGGAGTCGCACAGGGGATCTACATCCGAGTACTCAGGGTGCTCGCCCCCGAGCAGTTCGGTGGCAGAGCAGTCGACCCTGTTCGACGTCCCGCGAGTAGCAAATGCCCCCTTGCTCGGGAACCTGCCCAGCGGTGCGGGCGCCCTGCCCGTCAACGACTTCGCCCGGCCGGCGCCCGACTTGCTGTTCCGGACATAACTCGGCCCCGACTGTTTCGCGTTGCGGTGATGAACTGGCGAGATGCTGCACGAAATGTCGCACGCCGCATCGAAAATAGCCGCTGACCTGCCCCTTCATCTCTGTCTGAAAAGCGGACTGTCAAGGCACCCGCGGCACGCCCTCACAGTCCAGGAAGGGTGGCCAATCGGGCCTTCCTCCATGCGCTGCAAGCCGCGGGCTACGAGTACGACCAAGGCGCCAGCCCCTCCTGGACTCAGTTGAGCTCGCCATGCAGCGGCTCGCAATCATCATCCTTAGTTCGCCGACGGACCGCGGCTGTCCGGGTCAGGCAGAGTGAGACGCGCATGTCGCTGCATGCAGAGGCATGGAGTGCATCCAACAGCGTGTGTCACACCGGGGGCACAAGCCAATGGGTCACATAGCAAGACACCGGGTCCATTCTGCGTCGTTTCCGCAGGTCAGACACGGTGTCCTTCGGTGGAGCTGAGGGGATTCGAACCCCTGACCTTCTCATTGCGAAGGCCTCAGTGGGCCGCCGCATCGCCTGCCCCTGTGCTCGGGAGACAGTCCGCCGGGTGCATCCAATGCAGGGCGTCAACCTCCGGGGGCACAAAGGGGGCACAAGCAGCCGGCTCGCCAAGCGGGTCGCGCGGTTTCGCCGATGAGTGGTAGCCGCTTGACCGCGGAGCCACCATGGTGGTGTGGACGTTCAGTTGCTCGTCATCCCGGACTGCCCCGGTGCCGACGAGGCCGCGAGCCTGCTCCGGACGGCGTTGGATGACATCGGGCTGGCAGAGGCGCGGTTTACCGTCAGCGTGATCGACAGCGACGAGAAGGCCCGGACCCGTCGATTCGCCGGTTCGCCAGCGTTCCTCGTGGACGGTGTCGATCTGTTCGCCAGCGGTGGGGGCCACGGCTCGAGGGCCTGCCGGGTCTACCCGACACTAGACGGTCCACGTAATGTCCCCGCTCTCCCAGACCTCCGTAGGGCCCTGAAGGAACACGCAGCCCGCGCCGCAGGCGTCCGATCGTGAGCGCGCCCGTCGTCCCGGCTCAAGGCCGGCGGGTCGAGCAACCGCCAGGGCAGTGCTGGTGCTGCGGATCGATCGACGACCCCGATCGAATGGTGCAGCTTGGCAACCACCCCGAAGTTGCACTCTGCCGCCCGTGCGCGCGCTGGGCCGCCAAGGAAGCGTGGGAGATCGAGGATCGCGACAGGACCGGGTTCCTTGTCAGCATGCGCGATCGGTTTCGCCAGCTGCGCCGAGGCGTGATCCACCGCAACTGGCACCAGCATTCTGTGTTCGGGCGACCGCTGCGCTGGCTGGGCAGGCGCTTGCCCTAGCACGGCTTCGCCGCAGACAGCGATCGACTCTTGCCGCGCGGCGGACGCCGCCGGACCTCCATCAGCGCCCCGCGCAGGGCTCTCGAGCGGCGTCCGCGTGCCTGCGTTCCAGTCGAGGGGCCCATGGCGCGCGGGACGGTTCAGTAACAGCCGCTGCCCGGGGTCTCATAGATCACCTATCCGAACCCACCAGCCCGAGTCGGACTGCTCTTTTCGTAGCCATTTCTCGCTGGGCGGCCAAGTCGCATCTGCGGGCCGCGCATACGGGACATTGATGTCGCGCCACCGTACGCGTCGCGGAGTGGCGTCCGCCAGAGTGGTGTACGGATCCCGGTGAGCGTGTCGCTGCCGATGTAGGCGACGGCCACCGGGTGATCCTTCGAGCGAACCTCT